>CAYPIX010000041.1:0-33180 GCA_964410875.1 uncultured Kofleriaceae bacterium | reverse complement strand
TGGACAGTGCACTGTCCACGATTTCTTGAGTGACCGCTCTAGCGACAGGATCGGACTGGTGGTGTTCGCGAAAGAGTCTATGCTGTCTTGCCCGCTTACGTTGGACTATGAGTCTCTAGATGATGTCGTTGCCGATTTAAGAATAGGCGATGTGCCTCCCTTGGGTACTGCAATTGGTGACGCTCTTGGGTTGGCTCTAGCATCTCTCCGGCGCTCTGATGCGAAATCGAAAGTGGTCATTTTGGTTTCAGATGGTGACTCCAATCGGTCGGTCCAGTTTGAACCTGACGACGCGAAACAGCTTGCGGTGGAGATGGGGGTTCGGGTGTTTACCGTCTTGGTGGGCAAAGAAAAGGGGAGCCGTTTAGGGTTTGGCCGACACGGAGTCGACCCAGAACTGCTTCGAACTATCGCCAAGGATACAGGAGGGCAATATTTTAACGCGGGTAACGTTAACGAGCTAAACAGTAGTTTCTCTGCCATTCGCGAATCATTGGAAAAAACAGAGCGCGAAGTTTTAGGCCGAACGGAAAGTAGGGAGCTCTTTCCCATGTTTTTGATTCCGGCGCTTATCCTGTTAGGGCTCGAAATGCTTCTGTCTCTTACAAGGTGGAGGAGATTTCCATGAGTTTTGGTGATCCGGTCATATTGTGGATAGCACTTGGGGTCTTACTTGGCCTCGCAGTGGTCTTTGCTTTGGACTACACGAGGAAGCAAAGGCTCTTAGCGAAAATTGGTGACGTGTCGACTTTGAATTCGATGATTCGAAGTGTCTCGCCGCGCCGACGTTTGACTAAATCCGTTTGTTTTGTAGCGGCAGCCTTCTTGGCGTTGGTCGCTTTGGCCCGCCCGCAAATCGAAGGAGAGTCTGTTTGGAGACAGAGAGGTATCGATGTGGCTGTAGTTCTTGACTACAGCAAGTCGATGCTTGCAAAAGATGTATATCCGAGTCGTTTTGAAAGGATGACAGCGGAAGCGGAGGATCTCCTTGATAACCTGGGAGCAGATCGGGTGACCACAATTGTGTTTGCTGGAGCTGCCATACACTTTCCGCTTACTCACGATAGTTTTGCAGCTAGATTGCTCTACGCTGGCCTTGAACCTCAAGACCTCGCACCAGGGTCAGACTTGGGAGAAGCTCTCAGATTGGCTCGTTGCCTGCTGGTTCCGGACGGAAGCGAAGTTTGTCAGAATCGATCTCTTCGTAAGGACTGGAGTTACTGTAGTGGGGATTCTGTACAGACTTTGACAAAACCTGGTCCCGAAAGAGACAGGTCAAGAGCCATTGTGGTGTTCACAGACGCAGAAGACACAGAAGGCAGGGCCAAGGAGGAAGTAATGGCCGCACTTGATGCCGGTATAGAGGTTTTCGTAATTGGTGTGGGCACAGGCGCGGGGGAACTAATTCCAATTTATGACGACAGTGGAAACGAAGTTGGCGCTGTAGAGGATGAGAATGGCGCGTTCGTGAAAACGAGCCTTGATCAAGCGCTGTTACGAGAACTGGATGAAATCAGCAGCAAGGTTCACGTTTTTAGAATTACTGGAAGTGCCGGAGTGCAAAAGAAATTAAGAAAAGCACTCCTCTCTCTCAAACAAGGAGAGATTGAGCAACGCGTGGAAAGCAAACCCATCGAGGTTTATATGTGGTTCTTATTCCCAGCGTTCATGCTTGTTCTCATCGAATCTTGCTTAAGTGAACGAGCAAAGCGGAAAAGGACCAATCAATGAAGTCTGCCGTTTTTCTAGTCCTCGCTCCCACGCTGTTCTTCTCTGGTGGATGGCGTTTTTTGGAGAGCTTTGACAGGGCTGTAGAAGAGGGGCGTTCTTTCTTTACAGACGGAAAATTCAAGGAGGCAAGCAAGGCTTTTGGAACTGCATTAGAAGATGGCAAGAAGGAAAACTCGGAACTAGCCAAACTACATTTCAATAAAGGCACGGCAGATTTTAAGCAAGCGGAAGAATCGGCTGATGATGCTGCGAAAAAGGAATTATACGAGAAAGCTGCGGAAAATTTTCGCAAAGGAACAGGCAGTTCGGATCGAGCTCTTCGGTCTAAATCTCACTACAATCTTGGAAATACGCAGTTTCGTCAAGGTAAGCTAAAAGACGCGGTTGAGTCCTACAAGCGGTCTCTACGCGCCGATCCAAAATTGACATCTGCCCGGAAAAACCTTGATTTGACCCTTCGCCAGCTCGCAGCTCAACCTCCTCAATCTGGCAACGGTGATAAGGATGAGAAAAACGAGGAGAACGAAAAGAACGAGAAGAAAAACGAAGGAAACGACAAGGGAAAGCCCGACAAAGGGGAGAACCAGCAAAAACAGGATTCTGGCGATGAGGGTTCCCAACAAAAGCAATCGAGCAATGATGCTAATGAGAAGGGGCAAGACCAAAAAGATCAACAAGACAACGGAGAGGCAGACACAAAGATGCCTCCAAGAAATCAGCAGAATGATGGTGATGCGGGCCGTCGTCGGTCCGAAACATTTAATGGACAACAAGAAAAGTCTAAGCTTGATGCGCTTGAACGGCGGTCTCGGAATTTACGTAAGAACAAACTTAGGAAATCCAGCAAGAGACAAGTGCGATCGGAGTCGGGAAAGGACTGGTAGATGAAGATGGCTTTATCAAAAATCGCTTTTCTGTTGGTTCTTGCTCTCTGCACAAATTCTGCGATTGCACAAAAGACAGAAATTACACTCGACGTAACTCCAAAGGAAGGTACGACCGACGATCAATATGTCGTGACGGTACGCCTTACCCTTGATGGTTTGAGTGGAGCGGATAAGTACTGGCCGCCCCGGATGGATGACTTCGAGCAGTTGGGACCGCCACAGCGGCAGCAATTTTCATCGACAGTCATCGACCCAGTGCGGGGTGTGAGGATTCAGAATATTGAGGTTATTCACTACACAGTGCGGGCTCAGACGCCAGGAAGGTTTCGAATTGGCCCAGCGAAGGTGCGCGTTAAGGGAAAGGAGATCGGTACTCGTACTCACTGGATTAAAGTGATCCAGGGAAGTGGAGATCCGACTCAAGGCTTACAACCCAGAGAAGCGGGTGACATTGCCTCTGTCCCAGGGTTTGTGCCTCCAGACCGAAGGGGAGGCCCGGAAGCGTTCCTCCAAGCGGTAGCCGACAAAACGACAGCATTTGTAGGCGAGCAAATTACCGTATCTTGGATACTTTATTCTCGATCGGGACTCTTACGGTTCGAGCCTCAGTCGCCAAGCTTAAAAGGCGTTTGGTCCGAGACCTTATACGAACCGAGCGCTAGACCTCGTTATGGACAAGTAAGAGTTGGCGGTATTCCTTACCTTGCTACAGTCGTTTCCCAGCGAGCCCTTTTTGCGCTGGAATCGGGAAAGCTGGAGCTCGAGCCATATCGCGCAAGTATTTCTACGGAGCGAACGCCATCTAGGAGGCCGATTTCCGTTGTCAGCCCTCGGCTATCTGTAAAAATTCTCTCGCTCCCCAAAGGCGCACCGCCAGGGTTCGATCCTACTTATGTGGGCAAGTTTCGAGTGGAAGCTGCTTCGGATAGGGGAGAAATTCAGGCAGACGAGTCTCTGACTTTGAAACTCAAAGTAGTGGCGGAAAAAGGCGCCATCAGGAACACTTCTCCACCGGAAATTTCTTTCCCAGGTTTTACCTTCCGCACTCCTCGCGATTTTGAAGAGAAAATTGGCGCCGACGCTATGGTCCTTTCAGGAGAACGAACGTACCGGTATTGGACAACCCCAAAGCAAGGCGGGCAACAAATCCTTCCGCCTATCAAGATAACGTATTTTGACCCAGAAAATAGAACCTACGAAGTTGCGAAGACGGAACCGATTCCGGTCAATGTAGTCGGAGAGCCTGGACTCAAAGAAGGGGGCGATACGCGAGAGAACATAATCCGGCGCGATATTCGTCCGAACCGACGGGGAGAAGTAGGAGGCGGCCGTCTAGTTGCGTTTCTGTATCGCCGCTGGTGGTACTGGGTTTTGACCTTACTTCCACTTGTAGCGTTTGTCCTTGTGGTTGGAATAGACAAGTTCAGACAGTCTCTTAAGAAAGAGACGCCCCGTACGCGCCTTAGAAGGGCGCGAGGGAGTGCGAAAAGGCGGTTGCGTGCTGCAGAAATTCACCTTCGGGGAAATAGACCAGCTAAATTTTTCGGAGAACTCTCGCGTGTTGTTCATGAACATCTTGAAGAACGGATAGGTTTTTCTGTTCAGTCAATGACCAGGGAAGAAATGCGGAACGTTCTCAAGGAAAAAGGGCTGGGAGACGGATTGGTTTTCAGTCTTGAAACGAGACTAGAAGAATTTGATTTCGCTCGCTTCGCAAAAAGTGGGAGCACGAATGAGCAGATGCAAAGCGCTCTCGAATCTACCCGCTCGCTTCTAAAGCAAATAGAAAAAATTCGGATTCGAGATGAAGAAGAGGAGGTGGCATCATGACGTTACGAGCTTTTTCATTTTTATTGACGCTTTTTCTCTTCTGCACTATTGCTAGCGCCGAACTCTCCGTGAAAAGAGCAAATGAGCTCTACGAGCGGGGACAATACGGAGAAGCGGTCGTCGAATACCAAAAGATTGTCGACGCGGGCGTTAAGCACGAGAACGTTTTTTACAACCTGGGCAATAGCCAGTTTCGAATGGGACAGATGGGACCGGCTATTTTCAACTATGAGCGGGCGATCAAAATGGATCCGGCTATGGAAGACGCTGCTTACAATGCAGCAATCGCTAGGGAAGCCGTAAAAGAACAGGTAATTGATCGTATAGACGGGAGCGAAGAGACAGGGGTTTGGCGGGAGTGGATCAAAACAATTTCTGCTCCAGGTGTTCAGCTTGGTCTTCTGGCGCTCAGTTTTCTTGTCTTTGGGTTTCTAATCGCCCTTCGTTTTTTAAATACGGGCTTCCTCCGCACGGCGATGGTGGTGATCAACAGTTTTCTGATAATCGGGTTAATCGTGTTTGCTATCCTCCTTTGCGGGTATGTGTACTACACGGATCATGCAGTGGAAGGCATCGTGCTCCCTGACCGCACTCAGTTGCGAGAAGGCCCCGCAAAAGAATCCGTGGCCCGAGTCGAGCTCCACCCTGGCTTAAAGGTCCGTATCGTAGGAAGTCAGGGGGGTTGGAAGCGAGTAAGGCTTTCGAACGGGGTAGAAGGATGGGTTAGTTCATCCGCCATTGGCGCTCTATGACGCACATGTGTCCTTTAAGTTTTCACGGTTGACCGTGGTACATTGAACACGTGGGGAGGCCTAGACTACTAGTTGTTGACGAAGAACCGTCGTCGGCAATACAAGTGCAACGTTTGCTTGGTGATCGTGCGGCGGATGTTACATCTTCGCCGACCGGAGTTGATGCGTTGCGAGTTGCTCTAGAAGCAAGCGCTGGTGGTTCCAGCTACGACGTTGTTCTTCTCGACTACCTGACGCCAAATCTCGACAGTATGGATGTGCTTCGGAAACTCGGCGAAGTTAGCAATGACTCGAGAGTCATCGTCATGGCAGAAAATGACGCCGAGAAGGTCGCACTGCAAGCAATGCGGCTTGGAGCTTTTGACTTTATAGCCAAACCCCTAAATAGCGCTGAGCTTCGATTAAGGGTAGAGCGTGCTTTACGAGATGCAGTCTTTGACAAGGATCCTTCAAGTGTCACTGGCGTTCGACGCCCTCGGAAAGACGACGTCATTATAGGCGGCGGCGAGTGGACAAAGAGCCTCTACGAGAAGATGTCCATGGTTGCTCCAACAGATGTGACGGTGGCAATCTATGGGGAAAGCGGCACGGGTAAGGAACTAGTGGCCCGCACAATCCACAACCTGTCGCATCGATATAAAAAACCGTTTGTAGTTGTTAACTGCGCGGCGATACCAGATGCGTTGCTCGAGGATGAACTCTTTGGACATGTTCGTGGAGCTTTTACGGACGCAAACAGAGACAGAGAAGGACTTTTCGCCGCGGCTGATGGTGGAACCCTCTTCCTTGACGAGATAGGTGAAATGCCGCTTGGCCTCCAAGTGAAAATTCTGCGGGTTCTTCAGTCTCAAGAATTCCGTCGGATTGGAGCTGATAAAGATTCTCAGGTCGACGTACGGGTTGTAACGGCGACAAACAGAAAGCTTGAGGAAGCAGTTGCTAGTGGAGAGTTTAGGGAAGATCTTTTTTATCGGATTAACGTCTTTCCCGTTTCTCTACCTCCATTGCGCGAGCGTCCTTCGGACATTCCGTTGCTCGCACATCACTTCCTCTTGAAGCATCGGGCCAAAGTTGGCAAAGGGATTGAAGGGTTCTCCCCGGAGGCTCTGGTGAAGCTCGGGCAGTACTCGTATCCAGGAAACGTGCGAGAGCTCGAGAACAAAATCCACCATGCGATGGTTGTTGCTCAAGGCGAATTGATTTCGCCTAATGATATCCAGCTTGAAGGAGGGCCCACGCTTGCAAGGTCAACCGTTGATATCAACAGGCCTTTCCGAGAGCTGAAGCGTGAAGTCGTCGATTCCTTTGAAAGCCGTTACGTAAAACAAATTATTGCTGCGCATCATGGAAATGTTGCTGCGGCCGCAAGACATGCTGGGATGGACCGTAAGAACCTGTGGTCTCTGGCGAAGAAACATGGCGTCGACCTTGAGAATCTTCGCCGTAGTAACCAGGTCAGCAGGCGCTAACTAGCTAAGGCTAGCGAGAGCAGTCTGCATGCGGGCTACGCCCTGCTTGATCTGCTCCATAGATGCTGCATACGACATACGTAGGAACCCAGGAGCTCCAAAACCCGTGCCTGGGACGACTGCGACGTGCGCGTCAGACGACAATAAAAACTTAGCTAGTGCAACATCGCTTTCGATTTTCTCACCGGCCGGTGTGGTCTTTCCAATAAAGCTGGAGATGTCGGGAAATGCATAGAATGCTCCCTCAGGGGCACGGCAAGAAACGCCTGGTATTTGGCCCAGTAAAGAGACGATTACTTTGCGTCGTTCGTCAAAAGACTTGCGCATGGTTTCGACGCAATCCTGTGGTCCCGTTAACGCGGCAAGTGCTGCAATTTGCGAAATATGGCTTGGGTTAGATGTAGATTGGCCTTGGATCTTTGCCATGGCTTGAATGAAACCAGGCGGTCCTGCTGTGTAGCCAATTCGCCAGCCAGTCATTGCATAGGCTTTGGAAACACCGTCGACAATGATGGTTCGTTCGCGCATGCCGGGTGTGGCTTGGATGATGGAATGGTATTGGGTGTCATAGACCAGTAGCCGATAGATATCGTCGGAGATCACCCATATGTCGTTTTCTTCGATTACTTCAGCTAGAGCGACCAGGGATTTCCGTGAATAAACTGCTCCGGTTGGATTTGAAGGAGTATTGAGAACTACGAAACGAGTTTTCGGCGTGATTGCCTTGGCAAGGGCTTCAGCATTTAACTCAAAGTTATTTGCGGAGTTGGTTTCTACGATTACCGGAGAACCGCCTGCGAGTCGAACCATTTCTGGGTAAGAAACCCAGAATGGAGTAGGAATGATGACTTCATCGCCGGGGTTCAAGGTGCATTGGAAGGTGTTGAACAAACTGTGTTTGGCACCACAGTTAATGATGATGTTTTCTGCTGTTAACGTAAGGCCGTGGACCTTCGAAAGCTCATTTGCCGCTGCCTCTCGAAGGGCTGGGAGGCCTCTAACATTCGTGTAAGAACTGACATCCCCGGACTCAATCGCTTTTGTTACAGCCTCTCTAATATGAGATGGCGTATTAAAGTCCGGCTCGCCTGCACTAAAACTCAGTACGTCTACTCCTTCAGCGCGAAGACTCCCGGCTTTGGCGGTAATCTCCATGGTCACGGATGGCTGAACCTGCTTGAGTCGCTCCGATAATGTTATGGGGGTTGGCATTCTGCGTCCTTATTTGGTGGAGTGCGATTTAGAAAAGTGATTCTTCAAGGCGGAGGCAACGCTTGGAGGAACCAAGCCTTCAACATCACCGCCCAGGCTAGCAACTTCTTTGACAAGCGAAGAACTAACGTAGTGATTGCGTTCATCAGTCATGAAGAAAACGGAGTCTACTTCTGGATCTAGTCGCCGGTTCATATGAGCGAATTGGAACTCGTACTCAAAATCGGCCATGGCGCGCAAACCTCGCACGATGCAAGTGGCATTCTTTGAACGGCAAAATTGGACGAGTAGTCCATCAAATGCATCGAAAGAGACGCGAGATTTTTCTTTCAAGGCTTCCCGAATGAATTCGGCGCGCTCGTCCACTGAAAAAATAGGCTGTTTGCGTGGGTTTTCCGCTATCGCGACAATAATCTGGTCAAAAACGAGGAGAGCTCGGTTGAGAATATCTAAATGCCCATTGGTAACGGGGTCAAACGAGCCTGGGTACACGGCGATCCTCGGATTAGCCATTTTCACTACTATTGCAGAGATTGGTTCTCGCCGCGAGGTTTGAAGAAGGAGACTGAAGAGTCTCCATAATGTCGTAAATCGACCCGTTCTAGTTGCTCTATCGACTGGGGGATATCAAGCCGTGTCTCGTGTTCTGCGATGATCAACCCACTTGGCTCTATTAGGTCGAGGTGTTTCCTGGAAATCTTAATGAGAACCTCTTCAACCAGGCCTTTTGAATAAGGAGGGTCTAGGAAGATCCAACCAAATGGGCGCTCTAGGCGGGGAAGAGCCTTTATGACTGTGGAGCAAAGTACCTGAGTAGATTCTGATGCGGATAGAGACTCAATATTTCTCTGGATTTGCCTACAGGCAGTCTTCGAAGAGTCGACAAAGTGAACTGCGCTTGCGCCGCGTGAAAGTGCCTCGATTCCAAGAAGGCCAGAGCCCGCAAATAGATCGAGAACACGCGAAGGTGGCTCTCCAAGGATATTAAACATAGCCTCGCGGACCTTGTCTGAGGTTGGCCTGGTTTGGTTTCCCTTGGGGGCAGCGAGCACGCGCCCGCCAAAGATTCCAGATATGATCCGCACGTTGGGGCTACCCTAGAGCAGCGGTGGCAAGCGATAAAGTGAAACATAAGTTTACACAGATCCCACCCATTCATCATTTTCTTTCCTGTTAGATCACCCCCTGGACTGCGGACTTAGCCGGCTAACTGGCTGTCCGCTTGGCCGTCAGGAAAAACCGTCAGGTTCCATCTCTAACATTCTAAAAAGTATAGAGTTTTCCTGGTTCAAAACGGTAATTGGCAGACGATTTGGAATGTCGTAACTGAACGAAAATCGAAGGACTAACAGGAACGCAGACTTCGTAGCTGACTAACCATGTCTAACGAATCCTTCGGTATTTCAAAGTAGTGCCGGTTTTGGCGACGGGAAAAGGCAGGTTGGCCCAGTCATTGCGTTGTCTTTCGTTACTAGTTTTCCTTCTCCGTTTGATTTCAGCGAGGACCTTTTGCGCCGCCGTATTCTTCAAAATCCCAACCCAGTCTTCTCATCCAAGCCTTCCACGCGAACTCTTTTTGGCCGTAACGGGGTTATTGAGAGTCTCATCCACGCCATCCGTGACTGCAGAACAGTTGCTCTTACGGGGGCACATGGGATCGGGAAATCCGCGGTTGCTTCAGAGCTTATCCGACAGCAGCACGGCGTTTTCTCGCGAGTTGGTGAAGTCAAAGCGAGGAAAGAGGAGTCGTTTGGTGGTTTGGTTGCTCGTATCGAGCGCGTGCTTGATGTAATTCCCGGCACTCTTGCGACAGAACGATCGCCGGAGTTCTTGGTATTGGAGAATGCACAGAATCTTTCGATCGACGTCCTTCATCAAGTTATCCAATTCCTCCGCAAGGCCAATGGGCTTCACTGCTTAATTGTGAGCGACGCGTCGGTCCCGCTTCGTGGTTTTGACGATTGCGTCAACGTCGAACTCCAACCCCTGCAACACAGTTCGGTGCGAGATTTTTGGTCGTTCTTGGAAGAGACGCACGGACCTACGCCTAGCAGCTCAGCAGATACAGCTGAAATGGCAGAGGGAATGCCGCAGCAAATTAGGCGCCTTTACTCAGAGGCGGTGGCAGGGGCTAACTCCTGGGATACCAATACGTGTTCTGAAATCGAGTTAATAGTACTCAGAACTCTTTCCGTCTTAGACTTTCCTGTTTCTGTATCCGCCTTGGTTGATATTGCCCCCGAGTTAGAATTGGAGGGCGCAGAAGTGCTGAAGGCTCTTGCGATCCGCCAACTAGTTGACGTTTCCGACGATGGTCTTTACTCGTTGAATCCGGCGGTGACGCTTGCACCAATAGAAGAAAGACATCTGATTCACGCCCGGATTGCTGACGCAATCGGTTTGCAACGCCCTTGGTTTGGTGATGACGTCGAGCGTACGATCTATCACATAACTCACTTGATCGCGGCTCGGCGCAACGAGGAAGCGGTTTCACTTGTGAAGGAGTGGTCTAGCCTCGCAGGTTTGGGTGGAGTTCGAGAGCTTTACCATTTCTTATTGGGATTGGAGCATTCTCTTTTCCAACCCCAAATTGAGTCCATGGCGGTTCACCTTGGCAAGTTTGGTCGCGCTTTAGACCACTCCGGCAAAGAGGACACGCTATCGCGCGGATTAATGCTGTACCGCTCGGGAGACATCGCGCAAGCAATAAGAGTTCTAGAAAAGGAAGCGGGTTCTGGTAACAAAGAAGCGCAAATTCGAGCGTGTGCTGCGTTGATTTCCATAGACTGTATGCGTGGCGATTTCGACCGAGCGTTGGCCCGAGCGAGACAAAAAGAAGACACTGTCTTGTCTACTTGCACCGATGAAGCTAAGGCAGAATTCTCGGTTTCACTAGCAGAGGTTTATGTTGCAAGAGGAGAAATCGGTGCTGCAAGGCAGGTGCTTGCACGATGTGAAGAGACGGCATTGTCGCCCATGCAACGCGTATCCCTCTCGATTTCAAAAGCACATTGTTACACGCTGGAAAATCGATCGAGCCTCGCGGAAGAAGCTCTTGGTGGCGTAGAACAAGTAATTTCTACCTTTGATTTGGTTGGAATGGCACGTCGACTTGTTCGGCAACGTGCTCTGCTCTCCCTTTCTAACGGCGTTGACCTTGAAGGCGCATCTGATCAGCTAGCCTGGGTTGTAAGTGAGTCTAGAGGGGCCGGCGATGAAATTTTGGCTCTCGTGTCCGAAACAGACTTAGCAATTACGTTGGCTAAACGAGGTTATATTCGCCGAGCCGCTGAAGCTGCCAGCGCGGCGCTCAAAACGGCTAGTACGATGAAGCTTACTTCGATGGAAGCTCGAGCAGAATTTGCGCTGGCGCTGGTCGAAATTGCCGAATTTCAACTAGAAAGATCGGCTGAGCGGCTACAGCGTATTGTGGATGCAGGAACTACAGAGTTTCGAACACGTGAAAAAGCGAGGGCTGAGCTGCGGGCATTACAACCCTCTTCAGCGCAGCCACAAGATAAACTAGGTCTCCCGTTTATCCGGTCGATTACAACTTCGAATCCGTCCCAAGCGATGGTATTGGCAAAAGACGCCAGCGTGCAGGCGGAGCGACAAGGTGCTGAAGCTGTCCTCGCTGATTGTCTCGCGACGATTGCGAGACTTCAGGTCGCTCGCGGTGAACGCGGCGCGGCGCTAGTTTCCGCCGAACGTGCAATAACGTTAGCGGAAAAACACGGCGCAATACGACCGAAGGTTGAGGCGTTGCTTGCTAGCGCGGCCCTGGTTAGAGAGCGCGGCGAAAATGCTGAAGCTGAGGTTCGTTCGAAAAAAGCCGCGGATTTGGCGACCGAGGCTGGCCTGGTCGTAGAACGTGTGGCGGCGGTTCACGCGAGTGAGCTTTTGTCTGGAACAGCTGGCAGAGCAGCAGTCCAACTTGCACCGGCAGCGCACCCAACTCTATCCGAAGCGGCGGTAGATGCCGCAGGGAGACTGCTTGCTGATTTGGGACTCATGGCTGCTCGCCCTTACCGCGTTGTCGCCGCGGATGGAGAGTCGAGTTTTGTGGCAGACGCGAGCGCAGAGGTCATGGGATTTGCAAATCGCGCCTTAGCCGTTGACGGCGTTAGAGAAGTTATATTCCGAGCCGGGACTCAGGTCGCTGATTTGCGCAGAAGAACCTTGCTAAAGAAACTCCTGTTTCTGTTTGCATCTAGCCCCGGAAAAACGTATTCGAAAGAGACGATTGTCGAGCTAGTTTGGGAAGTTGAATATCACCCTCTCCGCCACGATGCGGCTCTATTTACGAATATCATGCGGATTCGCAGGTTGCTCGGAGAAGACGGTGCGGATTTGATTCGAGTTAGCGAAGAGGGTTACCGGTTTTGCCCACCAGACGATTTCATCTACGTAGAGCCCACTAGTTCCAAAGCTTAGTCCATAGGACTCTCGTCCATCTTTGCTTCGTCCTTAGCCCATTGTGCGAGTTTTGCCTTGGCGATTTTCCTCTTACGGTGGAACGCCAGGATGAGGATGAAGGAGGCGCATAGCCAGAGAAAACCACCAAACAGACCTACTGGTAGCATCCAGTAGCGCTTTCGGAGGTCGTCGTACCACTCTTTTTCTAGTGTCGCCAAAGGCGCGTGATACACGCTCATGGATGCTTCTTCGGTAGTAGAGCCATCAGCAAGGGCAATCAGGAAATCGCGAAATGCCCACCGATCACCGTCATCGGCATGGTCTGAATGGCGACCCCTTCGAGCTAAGAAAGAAACGAAGTCGTACGACTGTGCGTAAGCTCGGTTGGCAGCGTGCTGAGAGCTGGGGAAATTTTTTTCAAGTTGTGAAAGGGGAAGAGGTCGACCTGACCAGGCCATTCCGGTGAGAATTCGGACCCGGTCCATTGAAAGGTCGCGTGCATGAAGGAAGGCGAATCCTTCGTCGAGCCATCTAGGAACTCTTATAGGAATGGCACTGTTTAAAACTAAATGAGCTATCTCATGCCGAAGTGTTCCTTCCCATTCAAGTGGTTCGTGCTCACGTCGAATGGCTACAATAATTCGGTTGAGGTTAGGGTAGGTTACCCCTTGAGCCCAGTCGGGTGGTGGCGATGATGGCGGCGAGAGGGTCCTCATCGTTCTCTGTTGTTTAACTAGGTAAACGGTAGCTTGCTGTGGTTTAGCTAGGCCAGGCAGGTCTGTCCTGGCATCTTTAAATGCTTCAGAAACGATATCCGCGCCTTCCTTTTCAATCGTTGAGAGTCCCTTTTCCACGACTAAGGACACCTGGTCATTGGCGCGTATAGGTTCTTCGAGGGCTAACGAAGTGTCAGCAAACGCGTGCGAGCCTGCAAGCAGTGAGGTGAGAGCGATTACTGAGAACCAACGAGGTAACAAGAGGAAAAGATAGCATAGGATTTGCAACTTTCACCTAGGGGGGAACTCGACCGTAATCTCTTGTGTATCGCTTCCTAACCCCCCAGCAAAAATGAGCCCTGTAGCCAAAGCAGCCGCGCCCAAAGCTCCTGCGTAAATCCACCAGCGGGTACCATTTTTGGTGGCGGGCTGGGGAAGGGGTGAGTTTGCCAAAGTCAAAGCATTTGTGGCGCGATCCGGTTGGCGTTTTACGAGTGATATTGCCGCAGATGCAGTCGAAGTTTTTCCAACTTTTCGGGCTGAACGCACCCCCTTTACCCAAACGACGAGACCACCGGTTTTTGAAAGTACGATTACCCTGTTGAAATCGGCTAGCTCTAAAATTTCTTGAAGGGACTTGCCAATGTTTTGCGGTGGATTCAGTCGCATTTGCTGGGCAACACTTCGAGTCTTTTGTTGCCCGTCTCCTTCAAGTTCGATCGATTGACCGGCATCTTTAAGACGTACGCTTTTAGGAAGGTGTTTGGGAGCACTTGCAGTTAGAACAACGTTGTCTGTGAGAGGACCTCCTGAAAAAGGAACACCGTCAACCCATAACGTGGCTGTGGAAGGCGACGTGGATGGAATTTGCAAAAGTGTTTGCCCTATCCGATCCACAACCGGATAGCGCTTCGTCCACTTCTCGTCTGCTGAACCTGTGAGTTTTCCAAGTTTGTCATTAGCTTGCCTAGCAGTTCCCGCAAGACCCAATTTATGTGCGCTCCGACGCTGAATGCGGAGGGTTTCAATGAGCGAGGGAACTGCGGGATTCCCACATCGGCTATGATTAATAAGACGGACTTCAACATCAAGAGATAGAGCCAACGCCTTTTCGTGAACTCCTGCGGAGCTTGCGCTTCGAGCGCGATCCAGTTTAGCTAAAGTTGGGTCGACAGAAGTACAGTGCCCAAAGAGAGCGCGTTGCTTGGAGGGGGCAAGACTGTCTTGACCGAGCTTGTCTATAATCTTTCGCTGTTCGGGCCGTCTGTTAACAAAATCTCCATCACGTAGGTCGATCACGCCGACAGGTGATGATATTGCTGCTGTTTCGAAAAGAAGCAGCGTAAAAATAAAAGCGAGTAGGACTGCTTGTATGGTTTTCAAAGCTTGGTTTTGACGTGAAACTTCTTTTTAAGCTCGTCTATCCAAAGAAGAGTCTGTCTGTCGAGTTCTGTCCGGAACAACTCGTTGCGAAGTTGCTCTTTCATTTCACTCAAGGGTTTTTGTGTTCCGCGTTCGACTTCCGACACATGGAAAACATGTAGTCCTTGAGGACTTTCTATTGGGCCACGGACTTCACCTTTGCTCATGGCGAATACGATGGTCTCCCATTCAGACGGTAGGCTGTTCCGTTCGATCCAACCAAGACCTCCACCAGTTGCTTTCGTGTTTTCATCGTCGCTATACGTTGCAGCGAGCTCGGAAAACGCTTTCCCGGCCTGACTTAACTCCACCACTTTTGTAGCCTTTTTTTGGGCGGCTTTTTTGTCGGAAGGGGGAGCTTTCGCGTCGAGCTTTATCAAGACTTGATGCAATTTAACCCGGCTAACACCTGCGTTCCTGCGATTGACCCTTTCGTACTGAGCCTTAATATCATCATCAGAAATAGTTACTCGTGGGCGGACGAAAGTGTTGATAGCGCGTAGGCGAAGGATCTGTTTTCGGATACTTCGCCGGTAAGACGACAGGGTATCACCTTGGGCTTTGAGCGCTTCTTTGAATTGCGCTTCGTCGAGGTTATTTCTCGCCATCGTGTCTGCTATGGCAAGTTGGACTTGTTTATCAGTTACCTCTAACTTGGATTTGATCGCCTCTTGATTGATGAGTTCTTCATTAACAAGGGACTCTAAAGCTTGGGCTTCTAGTTTACCGAGTCGGCGTCTACGCTCCTCCAAATCGGAAATACTTTGCAGCTCGCGGGCAAGGGGAGCAACACGGGCCATTAGGTCGCTGTATAGAATGATGGAGTTGCTGACAACCGCGACGATTCTGTCGACAAGGGCACGCCGCCGCGGGGATTCTGTTGGAGTAATGCTCTCCTGAGCGAAAGCGGTCTGCAAGCTCAGGCTTGCGAGTACCAGGGCACATACCCCTGTACAGGCGGTCGAAGAAAGTCTCACGGCAGTGAGTCTTACTGAAGTGCCAAAGAGTTGCCAGGAATTGACGTTTCCCCTTTTATTCTAAGGGCTTGAGAGGTCGGCTCAGTGCAGGTCAACGGCTTTTCGTCTCCTTTTCCAGCTTAATTTTCTGAAGGTTCTTTTCAAAGACCTGCACGTTTGCTGAGCTTTTTAGGCGTCTTACGTAGGCCTTTTGTGCTGCGGTGCGTTGGTTCTGGTAGATGCGATTTTGAATCTTTGTGCGAACCTGCTCGAACGTCCGATTTAGAGCGGGGCGTTTTCCCATCAGTTTGATTACGTAGAAACCGTTCTTGGTTTGAATGGGGCCAGCAACTTCGCCAATCTCACTTAGAGAAAACGAAGCGCTTACCACGCCGCTCGGAATCTCTTTCGTCGCTCTATTGAAATACCGCAGGTCGCCACCGCGCAGCTTGGTTATCTCATCAACCGAGTATCTATCGACTAAGTCTCGAAACGCTTTGTTGGTCTTTCCACCGTCCTCAGTCGCTAGCTTTAGAACGGATTGTGCCTCCCTTTTTCTCTTCAGAACAATTGCAGCAACTCTTACCTGGGCGTCCGTCGAGAATTCGTCACGATGCTCATTGAAGTATGCCTGCATTTCTTCTTCGGTTATTGACTCTAACTTGACTTGCTCGCCGAGTTTCGCCTTTAACAATTTTTTGATCATGACCTGCTTCATAGAGCGCACTACGGCTGGGTCCTTGTGAAAGCCTCTATTGGCAGCTTCCTTGGCTAGCACTTCAAAACGGATCATGTTGTCGAGAAAATCACGGCGGCTCGAGAGAGACTCATATCTTTTCCGAACGTAAGGAGTTTGGCGGTTAAGTTGATCCTGTAAGTCTTTCACAGTGATGATGACGTCGTTGACCCGAGCAAGCACTGTCTCATCAGGAGCTGCTGCCATGGCATCGGTCTGGCTGATCTCCTCTTTCGCGCAAGACCAACTCACCACAGCCGTGCAGGTCAGGAGAAGAATGGGTATGACCTTAGTGAGTTGCTTGTTGTTTTTTTGAACAAGTCTGGCTCTTGATCGTTTGTAGCCAGTTTTGGGCGGCGCCAATAGGGTCAATTTGCTCATCGAGGCCGAAGCTTATCAGGATTCTTTGGTCTCGGGTAAAACTGAGCGCCGAAGTAGAAGACTGAATAAATTGAGCGAGTTTGGACGCATCTACTGGTGTTTCCGAGTAAAGCGCCAAGGCCAGTTTCTTTGAAGTGAGCTCTATTGATTGAATTCTTAGATCGCGCGCCATTCCTTTTAAAACCATCAGGTCGCCCAGTCGTTTGGTTTCTTCGGGAACAGCGCCGTATCGGTCTGCCATCTCCGTTTGAAGCGTGGCGATCTCATCTGCGTCTTTGGCATTGGAGAGGCGCTTGTAAAGGTCAAGCCGTTGGCCAACATCCGAGACGTAATCATCGGGGATAAAACCAGGATCTTCGACATTCAGCTCCGGATCTTTAGCCTGAAAAATTTCTTCCCCGCGAAGTTCTGCGATGGCTTCGTCGAGCATTCGGGTGTAGCTATCGAACCCCACAGCAGCTATCGATCCGGACTGCTTGGCCCCTAGGAGCTCTCCTGCTCCACGTATTTCGAGGTCATGAGAAGCAATCATGAAACCAGCACCTAGATCGCTGTGCCTTTGCAGAACCTCAAGTCGCTTTTTGGCTTCGCTGCTCAATTTTGCGCTCGGTGGTACGAGGAGGTAGCAATAAGCTCGCTCCTTAGACCGGCCGATTCTTCCTCGGAGCTGATAGAGCTGCGAAACGCCAAAATGGTCCGCGTCCGCTACGAACATTGTATTGGCCCGAGGGATGTCTAGCCCGCTCTCAACAATGGTCGTCGATACAAGAATATCGATTTTTCCCGCAACGAACGCAACCATGACTTTCTCAAGTTCATCGCTGCGCATTTGCCCGTGGGCAGACTCCACTCTGGCGTTTGGGACCAGTTTGCGCAGTTTCTCTGTCCATCCCAAAAGACTCGACTTACCTCGGGTTGACTCAATTCTGGGTACTACGAAGAAGATTTGACCTTCCCTCGCAAGTTCTCGCTTGACGCCCTCTAGGATCGTCGCGTCTTCAGGTCGCGAAATAAAAGTACGTATAGAACGTCTATCGGCAGGAGGCGTTGCAATGATCGATAGATCGCGGAGGCCTGACATCGCCATGTGGAGAGTTCTCGGTATAGGAGTCGCAGTGAGTGTTAGGACGTCCATCTGGGTACGGGCTCGTTTCAACTTTTCCTTGTGGGCAACGCCAAAACGTTGCTCCTCGTCAATTACGAGCAAACCTAAATCCCGAAAGCGGATGTCTTTGGAAAGAAGCCGGTGGGTGCCGACAACGATATCTACGGAACCATCTGCGAGTTTTGCTACCGTTTCTTTCTGGACCTTGGCTGATTGAAAACGTGAAAGCTTTGCGATCGTCACAGGCCAATTGGCGAACCGTTCCGACATTGTTTGGTAGTGCTGTTCGACGAGGACCGTCGTTGGAGCCAGTAAGGCAGCCTGTTTACCGCCGCAAGCCGCTTTGAAGAGAGCACGAAGTGCTACTTCTGTTTTTCCGTAGCCGACGTCTCCACAAACAAGGCGATCCATCGGGCTCTGTTTTTCCATGTCCTCCATGATTTTTTCGATCGCCGTATCCTGATCAGGCGTCTCTTCAAAAGAAAAGGAAGATTCGAATTCGGTGAACATCGCATCCCGTGGAGGAAACCCGTAGCCAGGCCGTGCGGCTCGCTGGGCGTAAATCTGAAGCAATTCCTCGGCAAGGGCCTGAACGTGAGCCTGGACTTTCTTGCGCCTGCGTTCCCAGGTAACTCCGCCAAGCTTGTCAAGTTTGGGTTTTTGGCCCTCACTCCCTACGTATCGTTCTACCTCTCCCAACCGGTAGACAGGCAAGTAAAGTGTGCCGCCGACGTATTCGAGATGAAGAAAATCGATAGAGTCCCCTTGCATCGGAAGCTTTTTTAATCCGACGTATTGGCCGACACCGTGAAGTTGATGTACGAGAAGGTCTCCCTCATTGAGCTGAGAAAAGTCGCCGACGGAGCCAGTTAAGGCAGCGCGAGCCCGCCGGGCTGCAGCTCGCTGTCTCTCACTAATACGTCTACTTTGGCCGAAGATGTCGCTTTCCGTAAGTAGTACGAGCCCCTCGTTCGTTAGCTCGAAGCCTTCACTGAAAGGCAAAGAAAAAAGAGCCGCAGGCCCACCTGGTTCTATGTCGTCCCAAGACAAGGGCTGGTTGTCTCGAACAACGAGCGGTATCTCATTCTCTGCGAACAAGCCTCGAAGGCGTTGCCGCCTCGTACTACTCGCACAAGCGATCGCAATTCGTGTCTGTTGTGTTTCCCAGCGGTCGAGTGCCTCTGTGAGAGCCTCCATTGGGCTGCCCATACTATTTCTTCTTGCACTCTCAAGTTTCTGTGAGAGTTCAGTATGAGTCGCCGATCGGATCCGAACCGTTTCCGTTTCAACTGAATATTCGTTTTGGATTTCGAGCCTTCGAAACTCTATTCGTTTTTCAATCGCCAGTAGAGAAGCGAGTTCTTCCGGCGAGGAAAAGAAGTTGGATATGGGAAATGCGATAGACTGTGCCTCCACTTGGGCCTGGTACGAGCGCTCGGCTTGCTCCCAGGCGTCCAGGCACTCTCTTTCGACAGTTTCAGGTTCAATTACGATAAGGCGGGTGTCCTTTGGGAGGTATTCACCAGCACTGACCATTCTCTCGTGAAACGCAGGTGTTATTGATTCTATCCCCACAAACTCATGGCCATCCTCTAGGGTATCGAGAAGCTGCCTAGTGAGTTTGGAGGGTTGCGATACTGTGTCGGCCGCTTCAAGGATGGCTGACCGCGGCGAATCTGGCTTTGATAAAATAGTATCTCGCACTGGGCAGAGTTGAAATTCGTGCAGTTCTCGCAGCGTTCTTTGGGACTGCGGGTCAAATAGGCGAATCGTCTCAATTTCATCCCCGAAGAATTCAACCCTTATGGGGTAGGGCTCAAGACCTACAAATATATCGATGATGCCTCCTCTGACGGCGAACGAGCCAACATCTTCGACTATGCTGTTCCGAGTAAACCCGGCTTTAGAAATTCGTTCAATGAAGTCGTCGCGATCGAGAGTTGCCCCTTTTTCCACCTTGAGGCCCAGAGAAAATAGCGCGTTTGGCGGCATCGTTTTTCTTGTCAGAGAGTGGGCCGAAAGGACAACGATACGCGGTTTAGTGTTTGGATCAACTAGACGAAAAAGACCGCTCTGTCTCGTGGCAGCTACAAAACGGTCTGCAGATATTCTGGCGTATGGATGAGAATCCGGAGCAGGAAGCCATAAGACTTCATCTTTGTTGTTCGCAAAGGAACGAAGATCTTCAGCAAAACTGTTGGCCTCTTCCTCGCTCGGTGTAACGACGACTAAAGGAGCGTCCTCGCTCCATGCCTGAGCAATTACTGCCGAAACAGATCTCGTGGCACCAAACAGGTTTATAGGACCCATTTCCGCCTTTGCCACAATCTCGGTTATCGAGTTGCCCATGGAACGGCGGAACCTAGCTCGTAATCGTTGCTTCGACTATGGGAATTTCGCGCTACACTCACCGCATGAAAAGTCGGTTGATACGGTCATTTTTACTGTTAGTCGTCGCAGTATGTCTGCTCGCTAAGGGCGACGACGCAGCAGCTGATAAAAATAAACTCTTAGAGAGTGCGGACCGGATAGCAAAAAAAGTGTCTGCGTTGCGCGGACTTGCGCTGAAGCAGCCGATTAAACGCGCGGTGATGAACAAAGAGCAGATACTCAAGCGGTTAAAACTTCGGATCGATTCTGAATATTCGGCCGCAGAGATTGAGGGAGAATCTTGGATTCTAAAGCGGTTCGGCCTGTTGCCGCCTGACCTTGACTACATGGCGACTGTCCTGGGGCTACTTACGGAACAGGTGGCCGGTTTCTATGATCCATTCGAGCGACATTTATACATTGCGGACTGGGTGACCCTAGGCGGAGATTTCGTGATGTCTCATGAAATCGATCACGCTCTGCAAGACCAGCATTTCAATTTGAAAAAATTCTTAACGGACGTGAAACATGACGCGGATGCCGCGCTTGCGAGGCAGGCCCTTGTTGAGGGCGACGGTATGGCTACTTCGGTTGAGTACATGATGGACGTTGGTGGACGACAAGCTCCCTGGGGACAGAGTGGCTTTACCGACCAATTCGTAGGAGGAGTGCGTGGGGGAGTCTCTGAACTCAAAGGAGTTCCATTGGCTCTACGGGAAGCGCTCCTTTTCCCATACGCAAGTGGGTTGGCATTTGTAGCGCACTACAGAAAACATCATCCTTGGTCGAAAGTCGATGCGATCTTTGATCGGCCGCCGCTTTCGACGGAGCATATCCTTCATCCTGAAAAATATCAGAGTTACGAACCGCCACAACGTGTCGCAATGCTGAACTTACCAGCGCTCTCTTCGTATCGTCGTCTTCACAATAATACTGTGGGAGAATTCAGCCTTCGTTTGTTTCTCAAACAACATGGGTTAGCGGAAGAAAAAGCGGCACGCGCCGTTGCCGGCTGGGGAGGAGACCGTTGGGCTCTTTTCGCGCCCAAAGGACACAAGGGAAAAGAACTTAAAGGGCTAATTGGTGTGTTGTATACGGCATGGGATACGGATTTCGATGCGATTGAATTCATGGAGGCATTGAAACCTGCACTTGAAAAACTCAGCGGAGGTTCTTCTCTGCGGTCAACGAAGAAAGTCCTGCGTTTCAAAGGGAAAGACGGAACGATGTTTGTTGCGGAAATTAGAAATAAATCTGTGGTCGTGCTGGCCGGCCCAACCGCCGCCCAGGAAGCGAAAATACGTAAACAAGTATGGGCAAAATGGGGTGTTGGTCAGAAAAAACGCAAACTAGGGAAGAGAAAATGAGCTACCAGTTGCAGGTTTTCTTTGACGGGAACTGTCCGGTTACGTCGAAGGAAGTTCGGCGCCTTCGGAAACACTCGCAAGCGCGACGAGTCCAGTTTACCGATATTACAAGTGAGGCGTTCGACGCTCAATCGTACGGTAAAGAACACCACGATTTTATGAGCACCATCCGCGCACGGACAAAAGATGGGGCATGGCTCGAGGGGGCAGATGTGCTACGGCAAATCTACGACGAGTTGGGAATGAAACTTGCCGTCAAAGTATCGCGTGCGCCAGGTTTATCTACCGCTGTTGACCGAGCTTATGGTTGGTTCGAGAAAAATCGTTTGCGGCTTACCGGCAGGGAAGATTAAGGGGCTAACAAGCTACCGACTTGACCCAAACGCTTTAGATCGTGAATGTCTTCTTTGAAAATTGGAACTTTTACGATCGGCGCTGGTTTTACCTTCGCGCTAAGAGGGGCCGTAGCGGCCTCATCCGCGAGCGCACAGGTCTGGATTTTGTCGTAGGCAGCGACGCAGGTTTCGATACCAAGTTTTCGTTGATCTGTTGTGAGATCCGCAATTTGCTTAGGAAGTTCAGACGAGAGCATGTTGGTTATCGACTCTTGGGAATCAACCGCAATATTTTGATGTGCACGGTTAATAACGAGGCCACCGAACGGCATTTTTGCTAGAGCGATCCTGTCAAAAAACGAGGACGCTTCGCGTAAAGCCATGGTTTCAGGGGAGGTAACCAAGATGAAACCAACGCGGTCTTGGCGGAGGAGGCTGTAGGTTTCTTCGGCCCGCTTGCGGAAACCCCCAAGAATGTCATTGAACTCGGTGAAAAACACCGAGAGGTCATCGATGAACTGTTCGCCTACAAATTTCGCTAAACGTCTGAGCACATAGGAACCGGTTCGTCCGACCACCGACCATCCAGAGTCTCCTCTGCCGTAGAGCTTACGAAACCAGTCGACTGCGGGAGAATCGAGAGCCTGGCTTAATTTTTCCGGCGCCTCGAGAAAGTCCAATGCATGAGATGTCGGCGGAGTGTCGACCACGATGAGGTCGAAATCTCCTTTTGCGTCTATCTCGTGAACGGTGGCCATGGCAGCGTACTCCTGCGAACCAGATAATGTGCCCGATATTTGATTGTAGACTGGGTTTGCCAATATGCGCTTGACGGCGTTACCGTCGCTCGCGTGTCTGGCAACGAGTTCATCAAAGGCACGTTTTTGGTCCAGCATCATTGCGTGAAGCGACCCCCCCTTTTTGAATACGACCCCGTTTGCGGCCAGGTTCTCTTGGGGAATCTCTTGCATGTCGTGGCTTAGGCTCTCGACGCCAAGAGAATTTGCGAGACGTTTAGCGGGATCGATGGTGAGCACCAGAGTTTTTCGCCCGATGGTTGCTGCTCGCAGCGCCAGCGCCGCTGCCGTGGTTGTCTTGCCGACTCCACCCGACCCAACACAGACGAGTACCCGCTTGCTTGAAAGTAGGTGAGTCAAATCCAAGGTGAATAACTTATAGTCTTCTTTTCGCCCCCAAGATAGTGGATTGAGTGCCTGGAAAACGCTCGTCACAGGAAAACTGCGCGGTATACTCGATTTCGTGGCCGACTCGTATGTAGCTACGCTGGGATCTATAGACTTTGCCTTTACTCTCAGTGCCCAAGGTCCTCGCACCTGGAAACTAACTGTGGTCGATGCAGAAAAAATTGTCGACGCAGCTGCGGTTAGACCTGGCACCTGGTCTTTGCTAATTGATGGGCGTGCTTATTTAGTGGAACTCGATGAGGGCGCAAAAAAGATCCGAGTTAGAGTCGGAGAAGAAGAAGCGGAGTTGGTTCTCGCAAGTGAAACACACCATCGGCTTTCTCAGATCGTTGCCGAAGGAGCAAGCGGTGGAAGTTCAGGAGAAGAGATCGAGGCTCCCATTGCCGGCCGAGTGGTTAAAGTTTGCGTGGAGCTCGGCGCAAAAGTAGCTGCCGGAGATGTCGTTGTGGTTCTTGAGGCCATGAAGATGGAGAACGAAATCAGGTGCGACAGCAGTGGTGTTGTTGAGTCCATTAACGTGGTTGCTGGAGACTCCGTCGAGGGTGGAGAGATAATTCTTTCTATCGCCGCAGTGGGTGACGATGGGTGATGGAGGTGTACATCCAATTGTCTTCTATGATGGTGTGTGCGGCCTCTGCAGCAAATCGGTGCAGTTCCTACTGAAGCGTGACCAGAACGGCGTTTTCCGCTTCGCGTCACTACAGAGTGACTTTGCCCGGGATTCGCTGGCTGCCCACGGGAAACAGGTCGACTCTCTTGACACCATTTATCTGCTCACGAACCCGGGCGAGGAAGCGGAAAGGCTGTATCAAAAAGCTCGAGCCGCTCTAAAAATCTTGACGATTCTCGGTGGAGCATGGTCGATGGTCTCGGTCTTTTCCGTTCTGCCAACATTTTTGTTAGATGCTTTCTATGATGCTTTCGCGCGAAGGCGATACCGGATTTTTGGGAAACTCGATCAGTGTTTTTTGCCTGAGCAGCACCACCAAGCTCGGTTTCTTGACAGAACGGCTGATTGATTTCAACTGAGGGAGCGTTCCGAGCCGATCCGGTAACGAGAGAGAATTTTCTTGTTCGCACTCCGTGCTATTTCAGCGTCCAAGACGATGAGCCCCTGGGCGGAGGTTCGTATTTCCACAAGCCCTTTGGCTTCGTCGAGACGTTTCACAAAATCTGTCATGTCAACGGGGACTACCCCGTTTAATTCCAGAACAGATTCGCTGTGGAAACCCTCGTACCCCACGTTTGTCTCTTCAGCGAGAATCTGACTTAAGACGATTACTTCACGACGCTTTTCTTTTCGCGTGCCGGAGTAGTAAAAATGTAAGAATTCTTTGGGTGCTTTTTCCCACCAAGTATCCCAAGTGCTGAGAAAGTCCCTACTTAGGGGCTGAAAAACCAATCCGCCGAAAATGAAATACCGTGGTGTAATGTCATATTGGTTACGGGGAACCAATTGCGAGACAGGCTGCAGTCGTATTTTAACGGTCTGTTCTTTGCCATCGCGAGCGATGACGAGTTCGAGCACATCGTCGACGGCGCTCCAACCTAGCATTACGTCATAGCGGGTCCGATACTTGTCTAGGAGTTGGATTGTTGCGTTATTCGCGATTTGGTGGCCGCCAATACGTAGAATTACATCACCTTGCTGGAGCGTACCGAACGCGCTGCTACCGTGCTCGACGCTAAGAACGAGTATCCCTGTTTTGCTTTTCTCGAGTCCAAGCCGTTGACGTAGGAACGGGTTTTCTATCCCCTGCGTCGTAATGCCCAGTCCTGGTATTGCTACTTTCTTCTGCCCCTTCTCAACGGAAGCGAGGAAATGGCGAATGATGGGAGCAGGGACCATTTCTCCAATACCTTCCGCGTTGCCAAGTTTTTGAAACGCGATGCCGACGACTTTTCCGCCTCGAAAAACGGGGCCGCCGCTATTACCGGGATTGATTGCAGCGTCGACTGTTACTGCCAGTAGGTGCCTCTGCGAATGCGAGTAGCGCTGAACTTCTATTCGAGAGACGACTCCTTCTGTTATGGATACTTCTTCTCCTCCGACGGGAAAGCCAACAACCGCAACCCTGTCTCGAAGGCTTGGGAGCTCGCCGACTGGGGCGCAATCGACCCCATCCATAAATGTGGGATCCTCTACTCTAAGAAGTGCAAGGTCACAGTCGTGACAGATTCCCTCAACTGAGGCAGATACTTTACTTGGATCGGAGATCTTCTGTACTTGTAAGAAGGTGCCGTTCGCAACTACGTGGGCTCCTGTGAGAACCAATCCTTTTGCCACGACGACTCCTGAGCCTGTGGAGCTGGAAGCGACTCGAGATTGCCACGGTGAGTCGTAGTCTGGATCTTGGGTTGTTGCGTAAATTCGAACGACCGCAGAATCAACCAGCGGAGTATCGGTAACTGCCACAAGGGCGCTATACCACGGCCCGCTTCATTGGAAACTGCCTTCTTAGGAAATCCTTGTGGTGGTCTATTCGTCGTTTCGAATCGCTGTCCCAGGAGTCTGAGTCTGAGGAAGCTCTTCCTCAATGTCTGTGGACTCCACCAGCGTTACACCGGCAGTCACGCCATTGGTATCCAGCCAGTCCGGGGTTGTTCCGGCGGTTGGGGTGCCATTTGCGGCATCAGCTCGCTGGATGCCTCCGTGGTCTGAACCCTGTGCGACGAGTTCTCTCGTCGCCGCTATTTCCGTTCCGAAGTATCGATTGGTTATTTCTGCGATGCCACGTGCATCCATTACGGCACAGTTTTTTTCGCACGCTGACACCAGTGCGTCACCCATTTCACGCGCACTTGCGTAGCGACCAGAACGGCTCCTGGATAGCGCTTTCTTCACCACCGCTGCAAGTGCAGGAGGAAGATCCGTTCGATACTCTTTGATGGAAGGTATTGGGTCTCTCACAATGGCGTGAAAAATATTGAGTCGGTTGCGCCTTCGGAAGAGCCGCCTGGCTGCCAGCATTTCAAAGAGAACGATTCCAAGGGCGAATACGTCGGAGCGCCTATCGAGAACCTCTCCGCGGAGTTGTTCCGGGGACATATAGGAAAATTTGCCGCGAATTTGCCCTGTCATGGTTCGAACGAGGGAGTTCCTTGATTTTGAGATACCGAAGTCCAGAACTTTGACGACGCCTTCGCTGGTGACAAAGAGATTTGGCGGGGATACGTCGCGATGAATAATTCCATAAGGCGTCCCATCGCCGTCACATAAGTCATGGGCGTGATGAATGCCTTCACAGGCTTGGGCGATGATCCCACAAATAAATGAGACTGGTAGTAGTTTGGGTTCTTGGAAAGCTCGGATCATCGCCGTCGATAAGGGGATTCCTTCGAGATACTCCATGGTCATGAGGTACGACTCGTCGATCTGTTCAAGATCGTAGATAGCGCAAATATTCGGGTGGGACAGAAGGGCTGCTGTCTTTGCTTCTTCGAGAAATAGTCCAACGAACTCTGGGTTGGTGGTGAGTTCCGGACGCATCCGTTTGATGGCAACTGGTCGGGCTACATGGCCACCTTGCTTTTGGCCAAGATAGACTTCCGCCATTCCGCCTGTGCCGAGTCGGGCGATGAGTTTGTATGGACCCAATATGGTGCCGGCACGGAACCCATCTTCGCGGCCTGAACCCATATCGTCCATCATACCAGCGTTTCGCTTTAGAATGAGAAGCACAAAAAGCGTTAACTCTACGGGAGTGCGAACGCTTTAGTGGGTGTACCTGTAGTACGGCTGTTTATGCAGCTAGTTGGCTGAACAACGCTGCGGAAATGTCACCAATTTCGGCAGAAGTGAGCTCTGTGGCAAATCGTTTTTTAATCTCAGCAATAGGTACGTTGAAGGCATTTCGAAGCGTCTCTTTGTATTTCTGATGCAATTGGCTCCGTGACTTCATGAGCAAAGAATGCTCTACAACAGCTTTGGCTGCCTCCGTTTGATTCTCTTGGATAGCGTTGAGGACAATGTCCTCTTCCGACCCGACGGCGAACAGGTTTGGATAGGTCTGGTTGATGACCAGTGACTGGATGTTTACGCCTATCTCGCTCTTGAGTTTTGCCTTGAGTTCTATCGCTTCGTTGGTGGGCATCTCTTCTGGGAGGGTAACCATAACGACTGCGGTACGAGCCTCATCTAACAGTAAGCTTTGCACCTTACGCGCGTCTCGAGTCAGGGGCCCTTCTGGAACGGTATTGAGGATTACCTGGGGAAGTTTGAGCATCGTCAGGCAATGTCCACTCGCTGCCATGTCGAAAACGACGGTGTCCCACTTTGGGCTCTTGTCGCGCCGGGTTTCTGTCGTGTGATACCAAGCTTTTCCGAGGATCGAATATGCATTTAGCCCTGGAACGGCACGTAAGAAGTTTCGCGTGATACGGTTTTCGAAAATCATCTTGTAGACCCGGCGCCATCGCAGAACCATAAGTCCGTATTCTTCCATTGCCGCTGATGGTGTGGTGTTTATCGCGAAAAGATTTTTCTTGAGCTCGGTTAACTCGGGACCTACCGGAGCGGTTTCGAACCAGCTGCCGTAACGGTCAACTGCATCATGCTCAAAGAGCAACGTTCGGCGACCCTCGTTAGCAAAAGCGTTGGCAAGGGTTGCCGACACCAGGCTTCGGCCGACACCGCCTTTACCGACTACCAGAATCAATTTTTTGTCTAATAGGGTCACGCTGGTCTAGACCAGCTATAACACAGCAGCAACCAAGCTTCGCTATTGAACCGCTGAGGCCTCCAGCGTGCCTTGCTGATTTAACTTCTCAGATTCCCCGTGGATCTCCAGGCGGTATACACTATTGTCTGTTTCAACATAGACACTGGAGCCGCCAGTCTCAGAAAGTACCCGCCGGACTGGCGTGGTGATCATTCGATGGCCGTGTGGATCCCGAAAAATGACCATTCCGCTTCCAACTGCTGGCAGGCTAATAAGGTAGCCCGTGTAGCGAAGCGTCACCTTGCAATTTGATCTGTTTGCTATCTTATTGGCAGTGACACTTAGCATTCCCCGACCCCGAATTAATTATACGTCGAGGGATAGGAACGATCATCAATGTTCTGGTATTTCCCTATTGAGTGAAAAAGAAATCGATAGAAGCCATATACGCGGAGGTGAGGAAGTTAACTCCATCTGCAAGTGCGCTAGATTCCTCGATCGAAGATAGCGTTTGCGTCACTTGCGTCGCGAAAACGGGAGCTAGGCTGTTTGGCAAACGAATATGGCCGGGGGCTTTTCGTCCTGCTTTGTGGGAACCGATTCGCATTCCCGGGGACTTAGACTCCGCCGCGAACGAACTAAAAAAACTGGGCCTAGAGGTGCTGGGGGCGTCGAAGAAAACGGAAAGCGTTCTAATCACTCCCTACGGTAGCGAAAAACAAGTGTGGGAGTTTGTAGTCAAGAATGAAATCACAGTTAGTCCAGCCGGCTACGCAGAAACGCGGTGGTTTTTATTAGAGGACATTGAAGCATTGCGTAAGCGGGGTGAGGAAATATTCGACGATAGCTATGGTGCTGTATTCGACCCTTCGAAGAGTCAGCCAGTTGTTGGCTGTCGCGAGGTCTTTTCGGATTTGTTCACTCTGCCGTTGAAAACACCAACGTTGCCGCCGGCAACCCAGACGAATTGCTACGTGTTAGGTGAAGAGCGCCGTATTGTTGTAGATCCAGGTGCTGCATTGGCTGAAACATCGGCACCCCTTTGTCGCTTCTTAGATCAAACCGTATCTTCAGGAAACACGGTCGAGGGGGTCTTTCTAACTCATCACCACCGCGATCATATGGGGGGAGCCCTCCTAATCTCTGAACGCTACAACGTTCCTATCATCGCGCATGAAGAGACGTTGCGTCTCTTGCCTGAATTGGATGGAAAAAAGATTTTATCGGGGGCAAAAATCTTGGATGTATGGGAGGCCATTTACACTCCAGGACATGCACCCGGGCACCTCTGCCTTTGGGACGACAGTCGAGGTTTATTGATAGCTGGCGACATGGTTGCTGGAATGGGCACAATTCTGGTTGATCCGACAGAAGGCAGCATGAGTGATTACATCAACTCTCTTCGCACGTTGGCTTCACTCTCTCCAAGATGGGTATTTCCGGCGCACGGCGATGCGCTGTTTGAAGGGCAGGAAGTACTAGAAAAGTACGTTGAGCATAGACTTTGGCGTGAAGCGAGAGTGATTGATGCTCTAAAGGAGAAGAGCCCAAGCTCTCTACAGGCCCTCCTAAAGGTCGTTTACTCCGATGTTTCCGCTGGGGTTCAGTTACTTGCCGAGCGTTCTTTGCTCTCACATCTTGCGAAACTCACTGATGAGGACCGGGTTCATAAAACTAGCGACAGGACCCCTCTGTATACCTTGAATTAGTGCTCACTCGGGGATATGAATCGACCTGTGAAGGCTGTCGAACTAGCGCGCCACCGGGAAGACTGGGGCTTCCAGCAGTTCGCGGCACTTATTCGCAAACTCTGGGGGCTTGAATTAGCGCTAGCGGATGACAAGGGCTACGTCCTTGACCACGCAGATGGAAAGATAGTCCCGTCAAAGAATGACTTTTGTCGGCGCGCGCTTTTTTCAAAAGACGGATTTCGACGATGCAACGACAGCGTGGCAGTGCTGGCTGATAGGCTCGCTACGGGAAACAAAACTGTTGTCCATCAGTGTCATTTAGGGTTTGAGGTCGTCGGTTCTCCGATCGAAGTGAACGGGGAGTGCTTGG
Source organism: uncultured Kofleriaceae bacterium (assembly GCA_964410875.1). GTDB lineage: Bacteria > Myxococcota_A > Polyangia > Haliangiales > Haliangiaceae > CAYPIX01. The sequence continues at coordinate 3,568 of CAYPIX010000041.1, read as the reverse complement.
GGTTTGTATTCGTCGGCGGAGCGGTAAGAGAGGGAGGACGACTAAACCAGCAAGAGTTGGTGCAACGAACTCGTGAGCTCTCGGACGAACCTCTAGTAGAACCACAGAAGCTTGTAGAAGAATTGCCGCGGCTCACTGAAGCCGATCTTCGAGTGCTCTCAGAATTAGTACAGGCCGCAGCAGAATGGGTTTCTCGGTCCTACCGAGAAAAGTCACGGCAGAGTTCAGAAGGGCCATTGGCTACAGCGCCGCAAGGGACAGAATCTCCATTTCCTGAAATTGTTGGAACCGCGCCGAGCATGCAGCATGTGTATGCCCTCCTAAAAAAGATCGTTCGAAGCGAGTCGACTGTATTGATTCACGGTGAAAGCGGGACCGGAAAAGAACTTATAGCAAGGGCAATTCACTATCATGGGCCTCGAGCTGATAAGCCGTTCGTGGTGCAAAACTGCTCAGCGTTTAACGACAATCTTCTCGAGAGCGCACTGTTTGGGCATACCCGTGGCTCGTTTACAGGTGCCGTAAAAGATCAAAAAGGGCTTTTCGAAGTAGCCGATGGCGGTACTTTTTTTCTTGACGAGATTGGGGACATGTCGGCGTCTCTGCAAGTGAAATTACTCCGCGTTCTTCAAGAAGGCACACTCACACCCGTTGGTGCAACCAAGCAGGTCAACGTCGACGTTCGAATTATCGCTGCTAGTCACAAAGATCTTACTTCCATGGTGGAGCAGGGGAGGTTTCGGGAAGACCTATACTATCGAGTCAATGTTCTAAGGGTAGATGTGCCGCCGCTACGAGAACGTCGCGAAGATCTACAGACTCTTGTTACTCACTTCCTGAAAAAACATTTTAGAGGGGACGGGGACCCACCATCGCTTTCTTTAGAGGCGATGGAGGTCTTTGCGACTTATCGTTGGCCAGGAAATATTCGCGAACTAGAAAACGAGATAGAGCGCCTCAATGTTCTTGCAGGTGGCGCTGCTGTGTTGCCCGCTGAACTCATCTCCGAACGTCTGGTGAAGTCTGTAGAAAAATCGACAACTTCACCAGAGCCTAAGGTTTCGCGTGACGGCACCTTGCGCGAAATTGTAGAACGCATTGAGGCTGAAGTGATTCATCAGGGCTTGATTCGAACCCACTGGAACAAAAGCCAACTAGCAAAGGAACTAGGCATTTCCCGTTCTAATCTAATTCAAAAGTGCGCGCACTATGGACTTGACCGTAAAGAATAAAAAAGAGGTAGCGTCAAGGTCGAGCGATGAGCTCTGCCCAGTTTGTGATGCTCTCGCCAAGGCACGGGATGACAAGAGTTACCCTTTCTGTTCTCCGCGCTGCCAAGCGGTAGATCTGGGGCGCTGGTTGAACGAGGACTACCGTATCCCTGACGATACGTCTCAGTAGCGCCCTAAAAAAGAGCGATTGTTTGGACGAGTTCTGCCAAAAGATGGCGTTGCTCTCGTTCTAGGCCAATAAAACGAACGCCCATTCCAGGGTGGAGGTTGTCTCGATGTCCTGGTCTATAGGAATTTATCCAAATTACCTCGCCTTCAAGTTCCATGGAGAACTCAGAGCCAGGAGGAACGAAACGTAAATTTAATCGAGTACCGGGGGCCTCTGGTGTGTTTGTGCGGATGAAGATTCCGGTCGCGCTAATATCGCTGATATACGCGAAAAGGTAATTGTCTTCGTGTGCGTAGTCGACCTCCAGATCAACGAGAATCCGCTTCCAAGCCCTACGATCCGGTATGCTCTGTGGTGAGGTCAAGACCTCTTGAGATTTCATCGTCATACTTCGCCCCCCAGCGATGTTTCGTTAATAACGCACAAAAGGATTGCTGGGCAAGTTCGCCGGCCAGGCGATCAAAATATGCCCAAAAGGAGGCAATTAAAGAGGGAAAAATTCCGGATTCTCTTAGGTTTGATCGCTTAGCTCGCCAAGCTACGTCGTAACTGGTTTCGTCTGTCAATTCGCCCTAGATGGGCAGCAGGCATGGTGAAGGTACGAGATTCGCCAGGGCCGAGGACAAAAACATAACGTTGTAGGCCTTGGTCGAAGGCTGCTTTGGCTAACCAGACTTCTGGGTCAAGAAGATGTTCGTAGGAAAGTGGAAAAGCCCCAAAATGGTGGGGGATGAATGCTCGAGCTCTTAAGTCAGCGAACGCTTGGAGGGCCTGGGGTGGCGTCAGATGCCGTTCCCTAAATGATTTCGGCGAGTACCCTCCAATTGGAAGAAATGCGATGTCCGGTTGATACAAATGACCAATCTGCTTGAACCCATGGAAGTAACCGCTCGCGCCACACAGAAAGACACTGGGACCTTCGCCTTCGACCAGAAAATTCACGACTCGCTCACTGCTTGGATGCGTTCCGACCGCAGTGATTCGAGCATTCTCGGTATCGACGGTTGAGCCAGGTTGCAGTTCAACGACTCTCGCGAATCGGAGCTTCGACAGTTTTCGAGCGACGCCTCTTGGAACGATGATCGTCGCTTCCCGAGGTAGCTTTTTAAGGGTCGGAATGTGAAGGTGGCCAGCGGAAGCTTGGGAAATAAGAATCGTATTGACCTTAGCCGGAGGTGCCATTCCGGCGGTGGATTCTCGGCGAACGCCATGGCACCAATTGCCCAGCATCGGATCGAAAAGAATTCCAGCATCGTGATAGCGCAGTAATGCCGTGCTGTGGCCTGCGAAACCAACGGCAACTTCACCGGAAGGGGGAGACGCTACAACCTGCAGGTGCGTCGTCGTGGGAGGGCGAAAGGCGCGAATCGCCCATTCGGCCACAAGACTTTTATAGCGCCGTACAACGTGTGGTCTGGATGACAAAGAATGGTCAAACCGAATGACAGGAGCGGCGGCTTTGGATTTCTCCACGAGGTATCCTCACTCTTTGCGATCTGGGGTGCAAGTTCGCCGGACGGATCCGGCAAAGCCTTCGCGAAACTATAGTTTCCTGAGTTTTTTGGCCCACATAGGGTGTCCGCTCCCATACTTGGGGACCAAACCCAACAGGCTCACTTGCGCTAAGTGCCTCATAAGTTGGCGGATCTAGTTGGCGCGCGGGTTGCTCTATAGAGAGCTCGAGTGTGATTGCCTCTAACAGGAAAATGAAAATGCGCCCATTTCGAATCTTAAGTTCCATCTTTTTACTCGTTCTATCTAGTGCTTGTGGAGGCTCCGCTGGCGACTTGCTTTGCGGGAATTCGGTTATCGATGCGGGTGAGACCTGTGATCTGGGCGCGAATAACGGCCCAGGTTCTACCTGTTCTTTGGTCTGTTTGACGCAGAGCAATACAACGAACAACCTTTGTGGGAACGGCATTGTTGATGTCGGTGAAATTTGCGATCCAAATGATCTAGGTACGGCGATAGACTTATTGTCTGGTGCGACCTGTGACGCTCAAACCTGCACCTATGGGACCGCGACAGGTGGGTTAGGTGGAGTTGGTGGAGTTGATCCTCTGCTCTGCGGAAATGGCGCCTTGGACGCCGGCGAAGTCTGCGATCCGCTCGATCCTATTACGCAAAACGACCTGATTACTGGGTTAGCGTGTGACCCAAATACTTG
>CAYPIX010000040.1:6249-33831 GCA_964410875.1 uncultured Kofleriaceae bacterium | reverse complement strand
GTTAGAACAGTAAGAATACGGAAACCCCAACCAGGGTTCGAAACGACCTCGCCACCCGACATTCCAGCGCCTCGCCCAATCCCTTCAAGCCAAGTAGCAATGAAGAATCCTTGAACCAGAGAAAGACCAATGGTGCCGTAGCGAGTGTATTGATTGATTTTCCGTCGACCGGATTCGCCCTCTTTGTTGAGCTGGTCTAACTTCGGAACGACCACGGTCAGCAGCTGGATAATAATCGATGCACTAATGTAAGGCATGATGCCAAGAGCAAAGATCGAGGCCTGCTCCAGTGCACCTCCAGAAAACATATTGAACATTCCAAGAATACCGGTTCCGGAACTGATCGTGTTGTTTAGTTCGACCCGGTTCACTTCCGGTAGACTGACAAAAATGCCAACCCGATAAACCGCAAGCATCGAAATCGTAAAGAAAATACGTTTTCTGAGTTCGGGAACCTTACCTATGTTGGAAAATCCAGCCACGGTCCTACTGTGCCTCGCTCGTAGAAATTGGAGTGTTCACTCGATTTGCCTCGGAAATTGCGAAAAATATTTCGGTAATAGGTAAGAACGACTTAGGAGTTTTGGGATGCAGCTTTTGGCGGCAGCTTCGTATCGACTACAACCACGCTTCCGCCGGCTGCTTCAATTTTTTGCTTCGCTTTCTCCGAGAATCGATGCGCCTTTACGGTCAAGGCTTTGTCGATATCACCCGAAGCAAGGATCTTAATCAGTTTAGCCTTCTTGGGAACAATCCCGGCAGAACGCAATGCGTCCACGTCGACTTCACCACTCTCAAACTTTGCCGACAGAGTCGACAAGTTCACGGCGAAAGCTTCTTTACGCGTAGGGTTAACAAATCCGCGCTTAGGAAGACGCATTTGCAGGGGCATTTGTCCGCCCTCAAAACCGAGCTTGGCGCCGTGATGTCCCGAGCGGGACTTTTGGCCTTTTTGTCCACGGCCACAAGTTTTACCTACACCTGAACCACGGCCACGACCGACGCGCTTGCGCTTTTTTGTAGCCCCTGGATTGGGTGCGAGAGTTGATAGTGTAGTGCCCATTTTGCTTACTTTCTGATCTTGTAAAGACTAAAACTTTTTCGAAGGTTTCCGACTAGCTTTCTGGTGAAACCTTAACCAGGTGACTCACGTGTCGGATCATCCCGCGTATCGGAAGCGTATCGTCAAGAATGACGGTCCGATGCATCTTGCCCAGACCAAGCCCTTTTAAGATGAGCTTGTGTTGTTTAGGACGGCTGATCCCGCTACGTACCTGGGTCACTTTTAATTTAAGAGCCATTTTTCTAACCTACTATCTCGGATACTGCTTTGCCGCGAATTCTGGCAATGTCAGCAGCTGACCGGAGCTCTTTGAGAGCCTCGACCGTCGCATGAATAACATTATGTGAGTTGGAAGTTCCAATCGACTTGGTGAGAATATCCGTAATTCCGGAAACCTCGAGAACAGGTCGAACAGCTCCACCGGCAATCACACCGGTACCAGGAGAAGCTGGCTTCAATAGAACCCGTGCAGCGCCGAACACGCCAGTGACGCCGTGGGGAATAGTGCCGTTTACCATCGGTATGCGAAAGAGATTCCGCTTGGCTCTCTCGTTGCCCTTACGGATCGCTTCCGGCACTTCGTTCGCTTTACCGAGTCCCGCGCCCACGTGTCCGTTTTGATCGCCTACGACCACCAGAGCTGAAAACGAGAAACGACGGCCACCTTTGACGACCTTCGCAACTCGGTTGATGTAGACAACTCGGTCTACCAACTCGCCAACATCATTTAAATCAATTGCCATATTCGTTCTTCCTCAGAGCCTAAAATTTCACACCAGCTTCACGGGCGCCCTCGGCGACCTCTTTAACCCGACCGTGGAATATGTAGCCATTCCGATCGAAGACAACACTTTCAACTTTTAGATCCACCAGCTTCTTGCCGACCTCTTTGCCTATTTCACGAGCGCGCTCAGACTTTTTCTTTCCGCCAAGAGCAGACTGCGAAGACTTGGATGTGTCCGAGGCACTAGCGAGCACTCGGTTGCCAACATCGTCAATCGCTTGGACATAGATGTGCTTAAGCGACCGAAAGACAGTGAGGCGAGGCCGCTCTGCTGTTCCAGAGATTCGTTTACGAATGTGTCGCTTTCGACGCAGTCTCGTTTGGGTTCGGGGGTTTCGTATTTTCGTATGGGCAGCCATGTCAGATTCCTAGCTTGCAGACTTTCCGGCCTTGCGGATGATTCGCTCTTCCACGTATTTCACACCCTTGCCTTTGTAAGGCTCGGGTGGACGAAGTGAGCGGATATTCGCTGCAGTTTGCCCAAGAAGGGCTTTATCAATTCCAGAAAGTATTATGATGTTCTTCTCAACTTTCGCAGTGATTCCCTCTGGCAGAGGAAAGTCGACCGGATGCGAAAATCCGAGAAGCAAATTGATAGATTTCCCCTTCACTTCTGCTCGATAACCAACCCCGTTGATTTCAAGGCGTCGTTCGAACCCATCGCTAACACCTTTGACCATATTGGCCATTAATGCGCGGATAAGTCCGTGAGCAGATCGTGCCTCCCGGTGTTCGCCCGTGCGCTTACACTTCAGGCTATCTCCGTCTTGTTCAACGTCCACGAGTGGATGCTTAGGGAGCTGAAGCTGACCCTTAGGTCCTTTCACGCTCATTAGGGGGCCAATTTTTACCTCGACACCCTTCGGTACCGTTATCGGCTGATTTCCTATTCGGGACATATCACCAAACCTCGCACAGGACTTCGCCGCCAACACCAAGTTGCCGAGCTTTGCGATCCGTCATGACTCCCTTGGAAGTCGACATAATTGCGATACCAAGACCGTTGCGTACCTTCGGTAACGATTTAGCTGGCGTATAGGTACGCTGGCCTGGTCGAGACACGCGTTTCACACCAGAAATTGCTGCCGTTTGATCACCATCGTAACGGATGGTCATCGAAATCTGCCCCTGGAGCCTGTCGTCTACGCTGACGACTGAGTCGAGATACCCCTCTTCGCGAAGGATTTCAGCCATGCGTAACTTCAAACGAGAGCGTGGGCACTCGACTTCAAGTTTTCCTGCGCTGATTCCGTTTCGAATGCGGGAAAGAAAATCAGATATCGGATCGGTCATTGACATTATGCCTGCGCTCCTTGGGTTGCCGTACTCGGGGTGCGGAATGGAAGCCCTAACTCTTTCAACAGTGCTCTACCTTCTTCATTGTTGGTGGCGGTCGTGACGATGGAAATGTTCATTCCCTTCACAGAGCCAACCGTATCGTAATCAACTTCCGGAAAAATGATCTGCTCCTTCAAGCCGAGGTTGTAATTGCCTCGACCGTCAAATGCTTTGTGCGAGATGCCTCGAAAGTCTCGGGTCCGTGGCAATGCCACGGTAACGAGCCGATCCAAGAACTCCCACATTCGCTCGTTGCGCAAGGTAACGGCTGCGCCGATCTTGTGCCCTTTACGTAGCTTAAATGTAGCGATGTCTTTTTTCGCCTTCGTTACGACCGGGCTCTGTCCGCAAATGGCGCGCAATTCTTCTATAGCGCCTTCCAAAATCTTTGGATTCTGAACGGCTTCGCCAAGGCCCATATTTACCGAGACCTTAACCACTCTTGGCACCTGCATTACGTTCTTGTAACCAAACCGCTCTTTGAGCTTGCCTTTGATCTCGGAGTGGTAGAGCGCCTTTAATCTTGGCGGGCCGCTACGCTTTCCCTGTGTTTCCGTATTCGTCATCTCTTTACCTTCTTGAACTTCTTAAAATCTCTCGATTCCCTACATGCCTGGGTTTGGGAACACTGTCGCGCACTTCACGCACGCCCTACTTTTAATGCCAGCATCGTTGGTTGTGTGCCGAGAACGACGAGCCGCATTGCAGCTGTCACACCAAAGGGCCACATTGCTCGCTGCCACTGTGCCCTCTTTGTCTTGGATCCCACCATGGGGGTTCTTCTGTGTAGGTTTGGTGTGTCGTTTGATCATCATGATTTTTTCAATCTCGATCCGACCATTTCGGTGTACGCGCTTTACTTTTCCGCGTTTTCCGACTTCACGACCTTTAGTAACTACGACGCTATCGCCGCGACAAATGTGTGCCATCACAACACCTCCGGTGCTAACGAAACAATTTTCATGAAACGCTTCGCCCTGAGCTCTCTTGCTACAGGGCCAAAAATACGAGTTCCTACAGGCTCGCCTTCTTTATTAATGAGAACTGCCGAGTTCCCATCAAAACGAATGTAGGTACCGTCCAGACGAGCAATTTCCTTCGCCGTTCGCACTACTACCGCGCGAGCAACATCGCCCTTCTTGACTTTCGATCCTGGCAAGGCCTCACGAATCGAAACGACAATTACATCACCAACAGTCGCGTAGCGTCTCTTTGAACCGCCCAGGACCTTGATGCAGAAGACTTTCTTTGCGCCGCTGTTGTCTGCAACATCGAGCACACTACAGGTTTGAATCAATTGAGTACCTCCGTCGCCTTCTCTATCGTACGAAGAACACGCCAGCGCTTCGTCTTCGAGCTTGGCGGTGACTCGATCAGCTCAACGAGATCGCCCTCGTTGCAGGAGTTGGTCTCATCGTGCGCGTGATACTTGAATCGACGCTTAATGAACTTATGGAAGTGCTTATCGCGGAATCGGCGAATAACCGTCACTACCGCGGTCTTGTCCATCTTTGATGAAGTAACCGTTCCAGTGATGGTGCGTCTGTTGCCGCGTGTATCCGTATTGTTGCTAGTGGTCATAACTTACTCTCGGGCTCGCTACTTCTATTTGGCCGTTCCGCGTTGAGCCTCTTGGCCCTTCGCTCGCGCGTTGATAATCGTTTGAATTCGAGCGACTTCTCTACGCTTGTATCGAAGCGTCAAAGTGTTCTCGACTTGGTTCGTGTGGTTTGCCAATCGCAAACGAAAGAGTTCGTCTCGCGCTCGGTCTAAAGACTGGGCAAGCTCGTCATCGGGCAAGTCTCGAATTCGCTCAAGTTGTTCTTTGATCTTGCTCATAGGACTGCTTTCCGGCTGATCACCTGCGTTCGAATCGGAAGCTTGTGGTGGGCATTGAGAAATGCTTTCCGAGCGACTTCTTCCGAGACTCCTTCGAGTTCGAACATGACCCGGCCAGGTTTCACGACAGCGACGTAGCCCTCGTTTCCGCCCTTACCTTTTCCCATTCGAGTCTCGGCAGGTTTCTTGGTAACGGGTTTATCGGGAAAAATTCTAATGTAGAGTTTGCCGATTTTCTTCACCGCTCGAGTAATGGAAACACGAGCAGACTCGATTTGCCGAGACGTGATGTGTCCCGGCTCAAGACATTGCAGGCCAAAGTCTCCGAAGGAGACTTCATTGCCACCTTTGGCCATTCCCTTGGTGCGGCCCTTTTGCTGCTTGCGGAATTTTGTACGTTTAGGAGTTAACATGATGAGTTTCCGATGTTTCTAGAGTGGACTACGTTGTTCCTCAGCTTGGTCCTGCACTGAGTTGTTGCCCGGGGCGCTTGGTGTTGCGCTGAGGCAGAATCTCACCGTGGAAAATCCAGCATTTTACGCCAATGCTTCCTTGGGTGGTTTGAGCGACGGTGAAACCGTACTGAATATCGGCACGGAGTGTGTGTAGCGGTACGCGACCTTCGCGATACCACTCTCTACGACTCATTTCCGCGCCACCGAGACGGCCGGAACAAGCAACACGAATTCCTTTACCGCCAAACTTCATCGCTGTTTGGACGGCCTTCTTCATAGCGCGACGAAAAGCGATACGTCGCTCGAGCTGGGTCGCGATGTTCTCTGCAACAAGCTGTGCGTTGGTTTCCGCTTTACGCACTTCGACGATATTGAGGAAGACCTCGTTAGAAGTGAGTTTCTGGATTTGCTTCTTGAGCTCTTCGACTCCGGCTCCTCGCTTACCAATCACGATACCGGGCCTAGCTGTATAGATATTGATCTTAGCTTTGTTTGCAGCTCGCTCTACGTCGATATAAGAAACGCCGGCGTGGCTGAGCTTTTCTTTGATGAAAGCTTTGAGTTTAAGATCTTCGTGCAACCACTTCGCGTAGTTCTTTTCCTCGTACCACTTAGACGACCAAGTCTTTACGACTCCGAGGCGAAATCCGATTGGATGTGTTTTTTGACCCATTATTTCTCTCTACTCTTCGTCTGACAAAACCACAGTGAGGTGGCTCGTTCGGTGGTTAATGCGATTAGCTGTTCCGCGCGCTCGCGGCATCCAGCTCTTGCGGATAGGACCGCCATCGATGGTTATGGTTTTGATGAATAGCTTGTCTGCGTTGACATCGCCGCCCGATTTGTCTTCGGCATTTGCTGCAGCAGACACCAAGGCTTTGTTGATGATCCGCGCTGCCTTCTTGGGCATCATTTGCAGGGTCATCATTGCCTGTTCAACGGGTTCACCGCGTACCATATTGGCTACTGCCCGCATCTTTCGGGGTGACATAAGAATCGTTCGAACGTGAGCTCTGGCTTCCATAGTAATGACCTATTTCTTGCGATCGCCGGAGTGACTATGGAAGGTACGGGTCGGAGAGAATTCTCCGAGTTTGTGGCCCACCATGTTCTCGGTCACGAAAACGGGAATGAATTTCTTGCCGTTGTGAATTGCTAAGGTAACGCCAACCATATCGGGAAACACGGTAGACCGGCGTGACCAAGTCTTGATGACCTTTCGCGACCCAGCGCTCTTGGCTTCTTCGACCTTCTTAACCAGATGGGCGTCAACAAACGGCCCTTTTTTAATGCTGCGTGGCATTCTAATCCCTTCTTAGGACTACCCGTCAGGGTTAGCCCTTCTTACCTCTACGTCTAACGATAAATTTCTGAGTCCGTTTGTTTTTACGAGTTCGGTACCCTTTGGTTGGTTTGCCCCAAGGTGTACAGGGGTGACGACCACCAGCAGACCGGCCTTCGCCTCCGCCCATTGGGTGATCCACCGGATTCATGGTCACTCCACGGTTGTGAGAGCGTCGCCCTCTCCACCGAGTTCGGCCAGCCTTACCCCAGTCGATATTGCTGTGCTCGGAGTTTCCCACCGTGCCAACCGTTGCCCGACAGTCGAGGTGAACCTTTCGAGTCTCCCCCGAAGGCATTCGAAGCGTGGCCCAATTGCCCTCCTTCGCCATAAGGGTAATCGATGAGCCCGCAGAACGTCCCATCTGACCACCACCGCCGATCTTCAGCTCCACTGCATGCACCTGGGTACCAGTAGGCATACAACGAAGGGGCAATGAGTTGCCTGGTTTGATATCCGCACTGTTTGCGGAGATGACCTCATCGCCGACATTGAGCTTCTGCGGGGCAAGGATATAAGCCTTCTCCCCGTCTGCGTAATGGAGCAACGCAATCCGTGCAGTCCGGTTGGGATCGTATTCTATCGCTGCAACCTTGGCAGGAACACCGGTCTTGTTTCTCCTGAAATCGATAACTCGGTAACGCTGCTTGTGGCCGCCCCCGATAAATCGACTTGTGGTCCGCCCGTAATTGTTACGACCTCCAGTACGAGTTTTCTTCTGGAGAAGCTTTTTCTCAGGCTTTCCTTTGGTAATCGTCGAAAAATCCTGACTGGACATTCCGCGACGACCTGCCGACGTTGGCTTGTATCTGCTGAGCGCCTTTTTCTATCACTCTTTCGAAGACTGTGATTGTGTCTCTATCGTTCAGCGTCAGAATCGCTTATTTCGCTCAAGGGGTTCTTCCAATATAACGACCAACGCGCTTCTTCTTGCCACGGACGACCTGTGTATGAACGTCGGTGACCTTCACGTTGAAGAGGCGCTGTACCGCCTCGCGGATTTCTATTTTGTTTGCTCCCTTATCCACTTCAAATACGACTTTCTGTGCGTAGGTGTCGTCTTCACCGTGGGTAAAGTCATGACCGCCAGTCTCGCGAAGTTGCGTACTTTTCTCGGTCAACAAAGGACGCTTAATGATCTCTTGTGGGCTTTTCATGGTCGAAGAGTCTCCTCTAACAAGCGAACCGACCGCTCCGTCACCACCAGTGTCGGATGGTCTAGTACGTCGTAGACGTTCACACCCTCCGGTGCGAGCCATTTTGAGCCAGCAATGTTCTTAGCGCCTCGGGAAAGCTCTTTGTTTTCGTCAAGGTCGACTATGAGAACTCGCTCCTTAGGCTGATTGTAGCCAAGAGCCTTGAGAGCGCCGGTCACGTTTCTAGTCTTGCCGTTGTCGACGGGGAAGTCGTCAAGCACCACCAATCGGCCTTCGCTTTGCCGAAGAGACAGTGCACTCCTAAGCGCTTTCTTACGTGCCTTCTTTGGCATGTTGTACTCATAGGAACGAGGGCGAGGGCCGAAGACCGTGCCACCACCTACGAAGATAGGCGAACGTCGCGAGCCAGCTCGTGCTCGACCAGTGCCCTTCTGTTTCCATGGCTTTGCGCCGGTGCCGCGAACTTCACCTCGAGTTTTCGTGCAATGGGTCCCCGCTCTCTTTTTTGCGAGCTGCCACTTCACTGTTTCCCAGAGCAAATGCTCGTGAACTTCCTGGCCAAACACGGAGTCGTCCAAGTTGACGTCGCCGACCTTTGCGCCTTTTACGTTTTTGAGTTCAACCTTCATTTCAATTTCATGTCCGGATTTCGACGTCCACACCGGCTGACAGATCGAGTTTCATCAGCGCGTCTAGGGTCTGTTGGGTGGGCTCCAAGATATCGAGAAGTCGCTTGTGAGTTCGTATCTCGAATTGCTCGCGAGACTTCTTGTCCCCGTGGGGCGAACGAAGCACGCAGTATTTGTTGATTTTGGTAGGCAGCGGAATTGGACCTGCGACCTTTGCGCCAGTGCGTTTGGCTGTATCCACAATCTCGCCCGCCGACTGGTCGAGCAAGTTGTGGTCGTATGCCTTCAAGCGAATGCGTATCTTGGGAGCGTTCATATTCGGTGTTTTTCTTTACTCGATAATCGACGTTACGACGCCTGCTCCAACGGTTCGGCCACCTTCGCGAATCGCGAACCGGAGACCTTCCTCACAAGCAATCGGAGCGATTAACTCCACGTCAAGATTCACATTGTCTCCAGGCATCACCATCTCGGTGCCTTCTGGAAGAGCAGAATTGCCCGTCACGTCTGTCGTTCGGAAATAGAACTGAGGTCGGTACCCATTGAAGAATGGTGTGTGACGACCACCCTCTTCCTTCTTAAGGATGTAAACCTCGCTCTTGAACTTTGTATGCGGCTTGATGGTTCCGGGCTTGGCCAAAACCATGCCGCGCTCTACGTCGTCGCGCTTCATACCGCGAAGAAGGATACCCGCGTTGTCACCGGCCTGGCCTTCGTCCAAAAGCTTTCGGAACATCTCAATCCCAGTAACCGTGCTCTTACGAGTGTCGCGGATACCAACAATCTCGATTTCCTCGCCGACCTTAACGATCCCACGCTCGATTCGACCCGTCACAACCGTTCCGCGACCAGTAATCGTGAAAACGTCCTCCACTGGCATAAGGAAAGGTTTCGCAACATCACGCTCAGGCTCTGGTACGTGCGAGTCGCAAGCTTCCATGAGCTTTTGAATCGATGGCTTGCCGTAGTCAGACTCGTCGCCTTCAAGCGCCTTCAAAGCAGAGCCGCGAATAATCGGAGTGTCGTCGCCTGGGAACTCATACTTGTCGAGAAGCTCGCGAAGCTCCATTTCAACAAGGTCCAAAAGCTCTTCGTCGCCCGCATCAATCTGATCGCACTTGTTGAGGAAAACAACGATAGCCGGAACGTTTACCTGACGAGCAAGAAGAACATGCTCGCGAGTTTGCGGCATCGCACCGTCCGGAGCACTAACAACCAAAATCCCGCCGTCCATCTGAGCGGCACCAGTAATCATGTTTTTGATGTAGTCGGCGTGACCTGGGCAATCAACGTGAGCGTAGTGACGCTTGTCAGACTCGTACTCAACGTGAGCTGTTGCGATCGTGATGCCGCGAGCTTTCTCTTCAGGAGCCTTGTCGATTTCGTCAAACGCGGTTGCGTTCGCGAGACCTTTAGAAGCCTGCGTCTTGGTAATGGCCGCGGTCAAAGTCGTTTTCCCGTGGTCAACGTGACCAATCGTGCCGATGTTTACGTGGGGTTTGCTTCGTACAAATTTCTCTTTAGCCATCTTCTCTGTGCTCCGTTCTCGGTTCCGATTTTGCTTCTTTTGTCACCAACTACCTTTGGCGACGATTTCCTCCGCGATGCTATTCGGCACCTCGGCATATTGTTTAAATTGCATTGAAAAGGTTGCCCGACCTTGAGTTCGGGAACGAAGCTCGGTTGCGTAACCAAACATCGCCGCCAAAGGAACCAGGCAGGAGACGACCTGTACACCAGTCCGCGCCTCGATTCCAGTGATCTTTCCACGTCTTGCGTTAAGATCTCCGACCACTTCCCCGACGCTCGAATCGGGTGCCGCCACCTCAACATCCATAATGGGTTCAAGCAAAGTGGGTCCCCCTTGGCGTAAGGCTTCGACAAAAGCCTGTGATCCCGCCATTTTAAATGCGGCAAAGCTGGAATCTACAGGGTGGTGAAGTCCGTCCAAAACCACTACGCGAAGGTCGGTCATAGTAAAACCTCCGATGAGCCCTTCGCTCATGGCCTGCCGAACTCCAGCTTCAACCGCTTGTGCAAACTCTTTGGGTAGGCGATCTGGATGAGCTCGGTTCTCGAAACTTAGACCTGCCCCTCGCTCGCTGGGCGAAAGTTCAATGGACAACTCAGCGAATTGCCCGGCTCCGCTTGCGGACGTACGCTCGACTCGTTTATCGACCAATGCAGTCTTACGGACTGACTCGCGGTAGGCAACTTGTGGACGACCAACCCGCGCCTTGACCTTAAACTCCCGGAACAAACGATTGGCGAGAACTTCGAGATGGAGTTCGCCCATACCCGAAACGATAATCTGCGAAGTCTCAGGATCCGTGTCCATTCGGAAAGTCGGATCTTCAGAAATTAAGCGAGCTAGCCCCTCGGAAAGCCGTTGCGCATCTTCAAGAGTTTCTGGTTCGACAGCGACACGAATAACCGGTTCGGGAAAACGAATGGTATCGAGAACGATTGGAGCCTTTGGATCACAAAGGGTGTCGCCGGTTCGAACAGACTTTAAGCCAGAGACAGCGGCAATATCTCCGGTGGAAATTTTTTCTACACCGATGCATTCATCAGCGTGCATCTTAACGATGCGACCAATTCTCTCGCTCGATTCGCTACGCGGATTATAGAGCACATCCCCAGACGACAATTCCCCCGAATACATACGTAAGTAGGTAATCGTGCCGGTCCTTGCATCGTTCGAAATTTTGAAAGCCAAAGCAGTCGCAGGTTCCTCCGCCCTTGGCCTACGGGACTCTTTCGCGAGGGAGGTCGGGTGGTGCCCCATCACCGCGGGCAAATCAGCCGGCGATGGCAAATAATCGACGATGCAGTCCAAGAGTCCTTGGACTCCTTTGTCCCGACGCGACGCTCCTAATAGAACAGGAATTGCCTTTAGACCTAGTGTTGCTCGACGGAGAGCCGACGAAATTTGCTGCGGACTGATTTCTTCGCCGGCCAAGAACACTTCCATAAGCTCATCGTCGACTTCGGCGAGAGCTTCAATCATGAGGTCGCGAGCCAGACCGGCTTCTTCCGCAAGTTCCTCAGGCACGTCGCTGTCTTCGAAAACGACTCCTCTAGACTGTTCATCCCAGATTCGCGAGCGCCAATTCACTAAATCAACAAGACCGTTAAACCCCTCACCAAGAGTGTGCGGAAAATGAAGCACGACCGGGTTTGCGTCAAAACGTTGTCGCATCTGCTCGGTTACGGCTTCAGGATCCGCGCCATCTCGATCGCATTTGTTTATGTAAGCAAGTCGTGGAACTCGGTACCGGTCCGCCTGACGCCAAACCGTCTCAGTTTGCGACTCGACTCCGCTTACCGCGCACAGAACCGCTACGACACCGTCGAGCACCCTTAGAGAGCGTTCGACTTCGACCGTGAAATCAACGTGACCAGGGGTATCGATAAGATTGACGTGGCAGTCGTTCCAAGTGAAAGAGGTCGCGGCCGCGGTGATGCTTATGCCTCGGTTCTGTTCCTCGATCATCCAGTCGGTGACAGCAGTGCCGTCATCGACCTCCCCCATCCGATGGGAGACACCCGTGTAAAATAAAATCCGCTCCGTCGTGGTCGTCTTGCCAGCGTCGATGTGAGCCATGATCCCAATATTCCGGGTCTGCTCTATGGAAGCGATAGGTGTCTGCATGAGTGGTCCCGCCGGTTCGGCTTACGCCGCCTATTCGAGCCAAAGCCACCGGTTCATCCGGCAACTTAGAGTGGCGCACCCTAACACAGACGCCACCAGAAGCGAACCTCGCTAAGTCTCCAGCTTAAGGCGTTAAGTTTGGGTGCCAGCCCAAACCCCAGCAAAGCAGATGTCTGCGAAAGCAGACCAAGTTTGGGCCCCAGCCCAAACCCCAGCAAAGCAGATGTCTGCGAAAGCAGACCGAGTTTGGGCGCCAGCCCAAACCCCAGCGCTCGCCTCTGGCGAGCCGCACATAAAGAGCTCTACCAGCGGTAGTGAGCAAATGCCCGGTTGGCGTCAGCCATTTTGTGGACATCTTCGCGCTTCTTCACGGCAGAGCCACGGTTCTGAGCAGCGTCGAGAATTTCGTTAGCCAGACGGTCCATCATGGTTTTTTCGCTGCGTTGCCGAGCGTAGATTGTAAGCCAGCGCATGCCCAGTGCAACCGAGCGATCTTGTCGAACATCGACTGGTACTTGGTAGGTCGAACCACCAACGCGTCGCGATTTGACTTCTACGCGAGGTTTCACATTCGCCATTGCTCGGTCCCAAACTTTTACCGGATCGTCTTTTGCTCGCTCTGCGACAAGATCAAGCGCCCCGTAGACAATTCTCTCAGCGGTAGGACGTTTACCGTCCCGCATGACTACGTTGATAAACTTCGTGAGCCGACGCCTAACGTCAGATGGAGCATCAGTAAATTTGGGGTCCGGTAGGACTTTCCGCTTTGGAACTTCACCTTTTCTGGGCATTTTCTAATGGCTCCTATTTTGGACGCTTGGTTCCGTACTTACTACGGGACCGCTTTCGATTCGCTACGCCAGTGGTATCAAGAGTGCCACGAACGATGTGATAACGAACACCTGGTAAATCTTTGACACGACCTCCACGAATCAGGACGACAGAGTGCTCCTGCAGATTGTGTCCTTCCCCGGGAATGTAAGAAGTTACTTCCATACCGTTGGTCAAACGCACGCGAGCCACCTTGCGAAGAGCCGAGTTCGGTTTCTTCGGTGTCGAGGTGTATACACGGACGCAAACACCCCGCTTTTGTGGACAGGCCTTTAGAGCCGGCGCGGTTGTCTTACGCTTGATTTTTTTCCGCCCTTTTCGGACGAGCTGGTTAATGGTTGGCATGGAATCGCGCACTTTTAGGGGATTTATCGGCCTCCGTCAACCCTAGACCACTTCAGGAATGGGATCGATCGCCCGATCCGTGCGTCGCAGCTGTGCTTCCGTTCATCGCGTACACAAGTACGCTCAGAGCCGGTTCTCGCGGCTCCTTCGCCTCGCGACGGTCGATTCACTCCTGAAGCGGCCTAGCTAGGCTACCTGAACGTTGGTTAGTGAGTCCAACGACGCGGGGTTGAAGGCTCTTCGGTCTCGTCAAAGCCATGAGCCATAACAAAGTGGTAGGCCATATCTTTGTTAGAGGAGCTCTCGACGATGAGCTCGAAAAGGGTCTCATCGCCCTCACCGGCTTCACATTGCACGTAGCTAACCTCGTTCCCGAAGATGACCAACTCCCCGACCAGCGCTTTGCCCCTCACCAGCTGGACAATCAGGGTCCCCTGGTCGTCAGCGGCCAGATGCCAATGGAAGTCCTCATGGTCAAATAGCATCGATTCGGGTGTACCTGCTCGAACGATACAGTTCGCATGGTGCGTGAGCCACTGCCAAAACTCCTCAAATGGCAGGGTCTTTTCGGCAGTATCAGCCTGGGTCAATGGCATACGAAGGAGCATGTCAGAACAACGACTTCTGGGCAACTCGACGCATCTCTTGCCAACACTTTAACTCGTTCCAAGGGGCACGCCCCTCCCCCCCACGGCCCTGACAGGAAATCACAGTCCCAGGCTTCGGTACGAACACTCCCATCGCAAAAGTTCGTCGGCTCTTGTCTCTATGACCTTTTAGCTCGAAAATACTTATTGGTCTCTTCATTGCAATTTTGGGATGGCATGGAGAAGTTTGTCCCATTTTTTCTGCTCGGTTGTACTGCGTGCTTCGTTGAGACCTCGAATGCAGAGCTTAGTTTTGTCGTCGATCCGGGTTGGTCTGACAATGAGCTACTCGATCGCCTTCTTGCGGATGAGCCGGAAGCACCCTGGCCGGAACGCCCCTGGCTCAATGCAACTCTTTCTCGAACTGGAACGGTCGATGGAGCTGTCACTCTCGGAATCAAAGGCGGAGCATTCGGCGTATCTGCCGGGCTCACCCAGGCGATTACTTTCGAGAAAGGTCACGCAACTCGTGCCATCTTTGTCGCGACGCAAACGGACACACAACAAACGTTAACAAATGTTGATCCTGAAACCGGGACCGTGCGCTTCTCTGACCCTGGAATCGCAGCAGTCTGTATCTACGAAAGCCATTTGTCCGCCACAACCAGTGCCAAAGCGCACCTAAAATTTGCGGGCTCTGGAGCAAGTACAAGTGTTACGGCACAAGATAAAATCGCCCGAAGCGCGACTTCTCAACTGGTCGAAGTAGGTCCTGACCAAAGCCCCCGCGATTTTCTCGATTACTGCGACAGTTACTATCGAGACGAAGTAGCACCTTCTATAGAAGAAGACCTCGCTGCCCTGGCCGTTAGTGTGTTGACCTATGAGAACGACAGCGATGAATGTGTTCGCCCAGTAAACCGTGATGAGAACTCCGACCCATCCTGCCCCTTCACTCCAACGCTCTTTACCGCCGAGACGGTCGCTCGCTGTGAACCCGACCGAAACTTCAAGCATACATGCGTACTTCGATCGAAACGCGGGAACTCATGCCGGCTATACGAGAGTCCAGATGGCAACGTTTCCCCGAGCGCTACGTCGAGCTCCAGTCTGATCACCAACCCCACGTTCTCATACCCCTGTGACGCAGAACGTAACCTCACCTGCACACTAACCGAAGAGCCCGGCTGGTTGAACGCCGGTTTCGCCGAGTGTCTTTAAGAGAACGCAAAAATGCGCCATCCTTTAGGAACGGCGCATTTTCGTTTTAACTGTCTTTAACCGGCGACGGGAGGCGCTTCGCTAGGCGCTCTTGTCGTGGGTGATGTTCCGACGTCCGTTGACGGTGAAGCAGGAGTACTAAATGCCGATCTAGCTGCTGCTTCCTCATCGAGCGGCGCCTTTACGTTCATTGAAAGACGCTTGTATGCACCAAGCCCGGTTCCCGCTGGAACTAGGCGGCCCATAATTACGTTTTCTTTCAAGCCGCGTAAGTAGTCGACCCGGCCGCTGATTGACGCCTCGGTAAGGACTTTTGTGGTTTCCTGGAAAGAAGACGCTGAGATGAAGGATTCCGTAGAAAGGGACGCCTTTGTAATTCCAAGAAGTAGAGGTTCACCCTGTGCAGGTGTTCCACCCGCCGCAAGGATTCTCTCGTTCTCTTCTTCGAAGTGGTTCCTTTCCACCTGCTCGTCTACGAGGAAGTTGGTGTCGCCGACACTCTTCACCGAGATTCGTTTCAGCATCTGTCGAACAATGACTTCAATATGCTTGTCGTTGATACGAACGCCCTGAAGTCGATAGACCTCTTGGATTTCGTCGACCAGATATTTCGCCAATGCGCGCTCACCAAGGACCTTGAGAATGTCGTGCGGGTTCGCAGGACCATCCATCAGGGCCTCACCGGCTCGAACCCGGTCGCCTTCTCGAACTGCCAAGTGTTTTCCTTTGGCAATCAGGTACTCACCTGGGTCACCAGCGTCCGGCGTAATAATTACCTTACGCTTTCCTTTGGTGTCCTTACCAAACGAAACCACACCGTCGATTTCTGAAATCACCGAATGGTCCTTCGGCTTTCGAGCTTCGAAGAGTTCTGCAACTCTCGGAAGTCCACCGGTGATGTCTTTCGTCTTTGTGGTCTCTCGAGGGATACGAGCAATGGTGTCGCCGGCCTCGATTCGGTCACCCTCATTGACGTAGATATTGGCGCCTACAGGAAGGAAGTAACGGGCCTCGTTCTGCGAGTTGGGAAGATTGACGGTTTCTCCGTTCGCACCTTTGAGAGTAACTCTCGGCCGCGCATCAGGATCTTTCGACTCAACAATCACTTTCCTCGCAAGACCAGTGACTTCGTCAACTTGCTCCTGCATGGTTACGGAATCGATGACGTCGCCGTACTGAACGACACCACCGACCTCAGTAACAATTGGTACCGAGAACGGATCCCAGTCACTGATAAGTTCGCCAGCTTTCACTTTGTCACCGTGCTGCACGAGCAGTCGCGCTCCGTACTGCAGACCATAACGCTCACGTTCTCGACCGATATCATCGAGAACGATGAGTTCACCCTGCCTATTCATGACCACCCAGTGATCCTGCTTCTTAACAGTATGAACTCCTTCGAACTTAACGCTACCCGAGGTTCGAACTTCAAGAGTTGATTGAGCATGACGAGTTTGCGCCGCACCACCGATGTGGAACGTCCGCATGGTTAGCTGTGTTCCAGGCTCACCGATGGACTGTGCGGCGATAACACCAACTGCCTCACCAATGTTGACGAGATTTCCTCGAGAGAGGTCACGCCCGTAACAAAGTCCGCAGATACCGCGGCGGGTCTGGCAGGAAAGAACCGAACGAATTTTGACTCGGTCAATACCTGAGTTCTCGATGGTTTCCGACATCTCCTCATCGATTTCACCATTTGCCTTTACGAGGACATCGCCACTGTACGGGTCGATAATGTCTTCTAAGGCAACGCGTCCAAGTAGCCTGTCCGCGAGTCGCTCGATGATCTCGCCACCCTCAATGAGAGCGCCGACTTCCATTCCCTCAAGAGTTCCACAGTCGAACTCAGAGACAATATTGTCCTGGCCAACGTCAACGAGACGCCTGGTTAGGTAACCGGAGTTGGCGGTCTTGAGAGCTGTATCGGCAAGTCCCTTCCGCGCTCCGTGCGTGGAAATGAAGTACTGAAGAACCGACAGACCTTCTCGGAAGTTGGTCGTGATGGGCGTCTCAATAATTTCACCGGATGGTTTTGCCATTAAGCCACGCATTCCTGCGAGCTGGCGAATCTGCTGTGCAGAACCACGAGCACCGGAGTCAGCCATGACGTAAATCGAATTGAACGACGGCGCCTGAATTTTCTCTCCATTCTCGGGGTTCACAAACTCCTCGGATGAGATTTCATTCATCATTTCGCTAGCGATAGCTTCAGCCACCTGCGCCCAAATATCGACGACCTTATTGTAGCGTTCGCCATCGGTAATTAGACCCTCGGTGTATTGATCTTCGATTTCCGCTACTTCGACTTTTGCCTTGTCGATGAGCGTGTACTTGGCATCAGGAATCTTCATGTCATTGATTCCGATGGAGACACCAGCTTTGGTGGAGAACGCGTACCCGAGTGTTCGAAGTGAATCCGCCAATAGGACGGTCGCTTTCTGGCCACACGCTCGATAGACATCATCGATCAATTGAGCCAACTGCTTCTTGCCCATGGTTCGGTTAACAGCCTCGAAAGAGACTTCTGGTGGGCAAATCTCGTAGAGCAAAGCTCGACCAACCGTAGTACGAACGGGTTTCTCTTTTGGATCGAGCCGAAGGAGAACAGGTGCCTGCAGGTCAACTTCGCCATGGTCATAGGCCATGCGGACTTCATCGACAGATGCATAGGTTCCAACGATGCCGGTTTTCCCAGATGTCGTTTCTCGGTAGTACCCCTTCGCGAAAGGCTTCTCGCGGGTCATATGGTAGAGGCCAAGAACGATATCCTGCGTCGGCACAATGATTGGCTTGCCGTTTGCCGGCGAAAGGATGTTGTTGGTGCTCATCATAAGCACGCGGACTTCCATCTGCGCCTCGATTGACAGTGGGACGTGTACGGCCATTTGGTCTCCGTCAAAGTCAGCGTTAAACGCCGCGCAGACCAAGGGGTGGAGCTGAATTGCTTTGCCTTCTGTAAGGACAGGTTCAAAAGCCTGAATACCAAGTCGGTGAAGAGTTGGTGCCCGGTTGAGCATGACAGGGTGCTCTTTAATGACCTCTTCTAGGATATCCCAAACTTCAGGGCGCTCTTTCTCAACAAGCTTCTTCGCGCTCTTAATCGTCGTAACTAGTCCACGCTCTTCAAGCTTGTTGTAGATGAATGGCGTGAAAAGCTCGAGAGCCATCTTCTTTGGAAGTCCGCACTGATGAAGACGAAGCTCGGGTCCAATTACAATTACCGAACGTCCAGAGTAGTCAACGCGCTTTCCAAGAAGGTTCTGGCGGAAACGTCCTTGTTTCCCCTTGAGCATGTCAGAAAGAGATTTGAGGGGTCTCTTGTTGGGACCAGTGATGGTTTTCCCGCGGCGCCCATTATCGAACAGAGCATCGACCGCTTCCTGAAGCATTCTCTTCTCGTTACGGATAATAATCTCTGGAGCATTGAGCTCGAGCAGTCGCTTCAAACGGTTATTTCTGTTGATGACACGCCGGTAGAGATCGTTGAGATCGGAGGTTGCGAAACGTCCACCGTCCAGAGGAACCAAAGGCCGAAGATCCGGTGGAATCACGGGGATTACTTCCAGCATCATCCACTCTGGCTTGTTGCCAGACTCGCGAAACGCTTCCACGACTTTCAATCGCTTGGAAATCTTCTTCCGCTTCGCTTCAGACGTAACTTCTTTCATATCGACGCGAAGGTCGTCGGCCAGATTGTAGACGTCCATGTCCTGGAGCATCTTGAGGATTGCTCCGGCTCCCATACCCGCTTCAAACGCATCGTATCCAAGCTCATCTAGTGCTTTGTTGTAGCGCTCTTCCGAAAGCATCTCGCCATGTTCAAGACCCGAATTTTTTGGATCCGTGACGATGTACGATTCGCAATAAAGAACTTTTTCAAGTTCCTTCAACGGCAAATCAAGGATATTGCCGATTCGGCTGGGCAGAGATTTCAGAAACCAAATATGAGCCACAGGTGTTGCAAGAGTGATGTGTCCCATCCGCTCGCGGCGCACCTTGGACTGGATCACCTCTACGCCGCATTTCTCGCAGACGACACCGCGGTGCTTCATGCGCTTGTACTTGCCGCAGTTGCACTCGTAGTCCTTTACCGGGCCAAAAATCTTGGCGCAAAACAGACCGTCTTTTTCCGGTTTAAAAGTACGGTAGTTGATGGTCTCAGGTTTTTTCACCTCACCAAACGACCACTCACGAATTTTCTCCGGCGACGCGAGCATGATGCGAATCGCGTTAAAGGCACGTGGGTCGGTTGGTTTTTCGTAGAAGTTAAAAATATCCTTCATGTCTCTACCTATCTCTCTGTAACCGCTTTAAGTTTCTGCAAAGTAAAAATATCTCTTAATCGTAGTCCGTGCCGCTAATCAGGAACCGCCGACCTTTTCGGCGACCTCTCGAGCGAGAGCTGCAAGACCCGCTGGGACTGCCGATGTTTGCTCTTGTTTCCGAGGCTGAGAAGGATCCTCTATCAGCTCTACGTTGAGGCAGAGCGACTGGAGCTCTTTGAGGAGTACGTTGAACGACTCAGGTAAACCTGCCTCGAGTACGTGTTCACCCTTCACAATCGACTCGTACATTCGAGTACGGCCGACAACGTCATCAGACTTAACAGTCAGGAATTCCTGCAAGGCATAAGCCGCGCCGTAGGCTTCCATCGCCCAAACTTCCATCTCACCAAGTCTCTGGCCACCGAACTGCGCCTTACCACCGAGAGGCTGCTGTGTAACCAAAGAGTAAGGTCCGATGGAGCGAGCATGGATTTTGTCGTCCACCAAGTGGTGCAATTTCAGAACGTACATGACGCCAACGGTGACATCGTGCTGGAACTGTTCACCCGTACGCCCGTCGAACAGACGAGACTGGGTTTCCTGCCCCGACATTCCGAGTGCCGTTTTGATTTCGTCCTCTGTCGCTCCGTCAAAGACAGGAGTGGCCATGTGGACACCGCGACGAAGAGTGTTGGCGAAACGCTTAACACCTTCATCATCGAGTTCGTCGATGAATTTATGTGCATCAGCGGTGTCGAACACCTTACGCAACTTGTCTTTCATGACGCTTGGAGACCACTCCGTCTCCAAGTACTTGTCGATCTGAACGCCTATATTAAGAGCCGCCCAACCCAAGTGAGTCTCAAGAATTTGCCCAACGTTCATTCGGGACGGAACACCAAGTGGGTTGAGTACGATGTCGACAGGGGTTCCATCGGAAAGGTACGGCATGTCCTCTTCAGGAAGGAGTCTGGAAACAACTCCTTTGTTTCCATGTCGACCAGCCATTTTGTCGCCAACCGAGAGCTTGCGCTTAATGGCAACGTAGACTTTTACGAGTTTGATGACTCCGGGTGGAAGCTCGTCGCCCTTGGTCAGTTTGGAGATCTTGTCTGCATACTGAGCTTCAATTGCATGTACTTCGTCTTCCCGTTGAGCAGCCAACTTCTCGAGTTGGTCTTCTACTTTGCCTTGGCCCTCAACTTGAATTTCGTGGAGGTACTTTTTCGCAATTCCAGAAAGAGACTGGGAATCCAGCTTCGTTCCTCGTGGAAGAATCTCTGCCCCCTTATCGTCGGTAAGACGGCCCGCAGTAACGGAGCCAGTAAGTACTTTCTCCATTTGCGCGTAATAAGAGTCGGAGATGATCTTGACCTCGTCTCGCTGGTTAACCAGGAGCTTTTCGGTCTCCATCTCCTCTATGGCTTTTGCTCGCTCGTCCTTCTCGGTTCCCTTACGAGCGAACACTCGAGCATTAATGACCACACCGGTCACACCAGGCGGTACTCGAAGAGAACTATCTCGGACATCGCCGGCTTTCTCGCCAAAGATTGCTCTTAGAAGTTTCTCTTCCGGTGAAAGCTGGGTCTCGCCCTTCGGCGTGATCTTGCCAACCAAAACGTCACCGGACTTCACTTCCGCACCAATTCGTACGATTCCAGAATCGTCCAGCTCTGCAAGAGCTTCCTCGCCGACATTAGGAATGTCGCGAGTAATTTCTTCTTTGCCCAGTTTGGTATCGCGAGCAACACATTCAAATTCCTCAATGTGGACTGAAGTAAAAGAATCCTTCTTTACAAGGCGCTCCGAAATGAGGATTGAGTCCTCAAAGTTGTAACCGCCCCAAGGCATGAATGCGACAACTGCATTCTGACCAAGAGCAAGCTCGCCGGTGTCAGTTGCGGGACCGTCCGCGATCACATCGCCCGCTCGAACCTTGTCGCCGCGTTTCACTATAGGCTTCTGGTTCATGCAAGTGTTCTGGTTTGAACGCTGGAACTTCACCAGATTGTAAATATCGGGTTTGGTTCCAGTGCCATCAGCGCCGGCATCCGATGGCTTCACAACAATTCGTGATGCATCAACCGACTCAACAACACCGTCGCGCTTTGCAACACTGGTTACGCCAGAATCACGAGCAACAATTCCTTCCATGCCAGTCCCGACAAGAGGTGCATGAGTACGTACGAGAGGAACAGCTTGTCGCTGCATGTTCGAACCCATGAGGGCGCGGTTAGCGTCATCGTGCTCCAGGAATGGAATCATCGAAGCAGCAACGGACACGAGCTGGTTTGGCGAAACGTCCATTAGTGTTGCTTCGTCTGGACGAACCATCAATACGTCACTGCCGCGTCGGCAAGACACTTGTTCTTCAGAGAAAGCCCCATTCTCGCCAATAGCCGCATTGGCCTGCGCAATGGTGTGTCCTTCTTCCTGCAATGCAGAGTAGAACTTCACGTCATCGGTCACTCGACCGTTTTCGACGGTTCGATATGGAGTCTCGATAAATCCGTACTCATTCACGCGAGCGTAAGTGGAAAGAGACGCAATAAGACCAATGTTTGGTCCTTCCGGTGTCTCAATTGGGCAGATACGACCGTAGTGAGTAGTGTGCACGTCGCGAACCTCAAAACCGGCTCGCTCTCGAGTAAGACCACCTGGTCCAAGCGCCGACAAGCGACGCTTGTGCGTTACTTCCGACAGCGGATTGGTCTGATCCATGAACTGGCTGAGCTGAGAGGAACCAAAATATTCCTTAACCACAGCAGAGACAGGTTTTGCGTTAATGAGGTCATGCGGCATGAGAGTCTCAATCTCTTGGGACATGCTCATACGCTCTTTAATCGCGCGTTCCATTCGAACCAAACCAATTCGGTATTGGTTCTCCATCAGTTCACCCACGGCTCGAACTCGGCGGTTACCAAGGTGATCGATATCGTCAACCAGTCCACGACCGCTTCGAAGTTCAATTAAGTATCGAACCGTTTCTAGAATGTCGCGCTTCGTGAGAACTGGGTTGTCGATAGACTCGTCAACTCTGAACTTGTAGTTCAATTTAAGACGACCAACCTTGGAGAGGTCGTATCGCTCGGGGTTGAAGAACAAGTTATGGAAAAGATTCTGCGCCGTCTCTAGGGTTGGTGGATCTCCTGGACGAAGACGTCGGTAAATCTCCATGATGGCCTCTTCCGGACCTTGGAGTTTGTCAGCAATTAGAGTGTTTCGCAGGTACGGACCAACATTGAGGCCATCGATAAACAGAACCTCAATGGAGCTTATATCGCGACCGCGAAGTTCATCGAGTTTCTCTTCGGTGAGTTCCTCGTTACATTGGAGAAGAACCTCTCCTGTGTTCTCGTCAATCACGTCTCGCGCGGAAACTTTTCCGACGATTTCCTCAGCGTCGATAGGAAGTTTCTCTACCTTGGACTCTTCCAGTTTCCGTACTGCAGACTTGGTAAACTTACGATTTTTCCTAACCAGAACTTCTTTGGTCTCTGGGTGCTTGATGTCACGAGTGGCCCGTTGCCCGAGAAGGAGCTGAAGGTCAACCGAGCGTGTGTACTTCTTGCCAGAGTCAAAGAAGATCTTCTCTGTGGCGTAGTAATGGTTCAATAGCTCTTCGGTGGAGTAACCGAGAGCGCGAAGGAGTACGCTTGCATGAAGCTTTCGACGCCTATCGATTCTCACGTAGAGAAGATCTTTGTGATCGAATTCAAAATCGAGCCATGAGCCACGGTATGGAATTACTCGTGCGCTGTAGAGCAGTTTTCCCGATGAGTGAGTCTTGCCACGATCGTGGTCGAAGAAAACACCGGGAGATCGGTGAAGCTGCGAAACAATAACGCGCTCCGTACCGTTAATGATGAAGGTACCGCTATCGGTCATTAGCGGTATTTCGCCGAAGTAAACTTCCTGCTCTTTCACGTCGCGAATAGACTGGAGGCCCGTCTCTTCGTTGACGTCCCAAACGACCAGTCGAATGATGACTTTCACAGGAGCTGCAAAGGTCATCCCGCGTGCGCGGCACTCATCTACATCATACTTAGGTCGCTCAAGGTTATACGACACGTACTCCAAAGAAGACGTCTCTGCGAAATCCTTAATAGGAAATACACTCTTGAACACGCCTTGCAGCCCGATATCTTCACGCTGCTCCGTGGGAATGTCGGTTTGCAAAAACTTGTCGTAAGACCGTTTTTGGATATCGATCAAATTGGGGATGTCGATAACTTTGTTGAGCTTCGCGAAGCTCTTTCTAACCCTGAAATTTCTTTGAATTACGGACGCCATGACCTTGGGACCTCTTCCTCAGCTGGCAAAAGCCAGTTGAAAACGCGAAATGCGAGCGCTTTTAAAATAATCTCTTGCCGCAGCAGCCCGCTCTAGCTGCCCAGCACTCAAGTTTCTCTTTAGATTCAAGAAGCTAAATAACGCGCCCCCCATAAGACGGAGAACCCGACCAAATGAAGGCAACCGAGAATGCTTGCAAAGCAAGCCAGTGGACCCCAATGGAGTCCACTCCCAGCGCTCGCGAAACGAGCACGCGTATAAAAAGCAGACCAAACTACTTGATCTCTGCCTCAGCACCAGCGTCTTTGAGCTTCTTGGCAATCTCGTCAGCTTCGTCTTTCGACACGCCTTCCTTAATTGCTTTTGGAGCTGCTTCGACGAGGTCCTTGGCATCTTTAAGCCCGAGACCTGTGATTTCACGTACTGCCTTAATCGCTTGGATCTTCTGACCACCGGGCGACTTCAGGATGACATCGAATTCGGTCTGAGCTTCAGCCGCTTCACCACCGCCAGCTGCTGGAGCTGCTGCTCCGGCGATAGCGACAGGTGCTGCTTCGACGCCCCACTTATCTTCGAGTTTTTTGGTCAGGTCAATCAGTTCCATGACCTTCAGTTCGCTGAGCCAATCTATTACTTGTTCTTCTGTGAGTGTTGCCATCGTCTTGTCCTTTACGACTCGTTCTTAGTCCTATAGCGAGCGCTCGCGCGCTTGCAAAACGTAGAGAAATTGCAGAGGCACGGCGGCGAGAAGCCGAACGTGCTGTTGTGGGGCGGCAAGGAAGGTCATCAGCAACTTCGACTGACACTCTTCTTTACCAGGAAGGTTGGAGAGCCGGGTCACCCCAGCTTTGTCCAACACTTCGCCTTCGAAGAAACCACCTCGAATTTCGAAGGGGGCGACCTCTTTGGCGAACTTGCATGCGATTTTTGCGGCAGCCGACGGGGAGTCGTTGGACCACATAACCGCGGTCGGGCCCTTGAGAAGGACCGACATAGGCTCCAGATTGGAGTCTTTGATTGCTAACTTGAGTAGCGTGTTCTTGAGGACGCGGTAACCGCACCCTGCTTTGCGAAACTCATCACGCATTTCGGTGACAACTGGAACATCAACACCGCGATAGTCCGCAATGACGACACTAGCAACAGTGTCGTTAAAGGTTTCTTTTAATTCGCCAACAAGCGTTTCTTTGTTTGCCCGATCCATCGTTAGCTCCTTTCTACGCGGCTGCTGGTGGGTCGATTTTAATTCCCGGCCCGTGGGTAGTAGAGATGGCGATGGAACGCATGTACGACCCTTTGGCCGTTGCGGGTTTCAGCTTCCATAGCAGGTCAATAAAGGCAGATAAGTTTGCCGCGAGATGCTCCGTAGGAAATGACACTTTGCCAATCGGGCTATGAACAATCCCAGCCTTCTCGACTCGGAACTCTACGCGGCCAGCTTTTAATTCCTTGACGGCTTTTGCAACGTCCATCGTTACAGTTCCGACCTTCGGGTTTGGCATCAATCCACGTGGTCCAAGGACTCGGCCAATTTTACCGACCTGGCCCATCATATCGGGGGTTGCGACCATCGAATCGAAACCGAACCAGTTCTCGTCCTTCACCTTGTTGATGTACTCCTCGCCACCAGCGAAGTCAGCGCCAGCGTCGAGAGCTTCCTTCGCTTTGTCTGGTTTCGCGATAACCAAAACCGTCGAAGACTTGCCTGTTCCGTGGGGCAACACGACGGCTCCGCGAACCATTTGGTCGGCGTGTTTTGGGTTAACACCCAGACGAATTGCCACGTCGACAGTTTCATCAAACTTAGACGAGATTTTAAGTTCCGGAAGAAGCGTACACGCCTCAACGAGGCCGTATTTCCGTTTCGGATCGATTTTGTTTGCTGCGTTTTTGTATTTTTTTCCAGCCATAGTCCTCTCCCTCCCTGGTAAACGCCGTTAGGCTGCCAGGGGTCAGGAGTAAGTAATAATTAGTCGATGACCTCCAGGCCCATTGACCTAGCAGTGCCCGCGATAGACCGCATTGCGGATTCAACACTTGTTGTATTCAGGTCCGGCATTTTCAGTTCCGCGATTTCCTGGACCTGTTTCTTCTTTATCTTGCCAACCTTGTTCTTGTTTGGCTCACCAGAGCCCTTAGGGATCTTTGCCGCTTTCTTGAGGAGAATTGCGGCGGGTGGGGTCTTGGTAATAAAGGTAAAGCTACGATCTACGTAGGCAGTAATAACGACAGGGATAATCATATCGCCCTGCTGCTGGGTTCGTGCGTTGAACTCTTTGCAGAACTGCATAATGTTCAAACCATGCTGTCCAAGCGCCGGCCCGACGGGCGGCGAAGGATTTGCCTTACCAGCTGGTACTTGCAATTTAATGAGTGCTGCTACTTTCTTCATACTTCAACTCGATTCTTCGCCGCTACGCCTTAAGAACTTTCGTAAATTCGATATCTATTGGAGTCGGTCTTCCAAGCATTGGCACCAAAACCGTGACCTTCTCTTTGTCCGCGTTTACTTTCTCCACTTTCGTCGACAGATCCTTGAATGGACCATCGACAATCTTAACTGCGTCACCAACCGAGAAGCTTGCTTTCGCTTTCGGCTTGGTTCGCCCCTCTTCCATCTGCGAATGAATTCCAGTGATGTCTCGCTCAGGGACTGGAGTTGGTTTCGCACCGCCAAGGAACCCAGTGATCTTCGGGGTGTTCTTGACGAGGTGCAGGGTGCGCTCATTCAAATTCATCTGCACGAACATATAGCCAGGAAAAAACTTCCGCGTTGATGTTCGCCTTTGCCCTTTAACGACCTCGAGCACGTTTTCAGTGGGAATCAAAACCTCACCGAACTCGGTATCGAGCGTGGCATTTTTAATTCGCTCCAATAGCGAAAGCCGTGCCCGGTTCTCGTGCCCCGAGTGGGTGTTAACGATGTACCATTTTAGTGCGCTGTTATCGCTCATCGTATTCAATGATTGGAGGTCTAGCTCCCGCTAGCCGCCGTAAATCATCCCCGTAAGTTGCGACCAAACCAGGTCAAAAAGTCCAAGGATGCTAGCGGATATGATGGTCATGACCACCACTACAATAGTCGCCGACTTCACGTCTTTTTCTGTTGGCCAAGTAACCTTCTTAAGCTCTGCTGCAACTTCGTTAACTAAGTTGTAAGAAGACTCTTTTCGGTAATAGTGCACACCAGCGAACAGCGCCAAAAGTCCTGCACCAATCGTGATGAAAAGTTCGTTGGGACTCTTCGAGAAGTAGCCCCAAATCCACTCCGCCGTCCACATGGTTAAGACGAACAACAAAAGCGCCCCGCATAAAAATACGAGGTGTACAGGTTTATTTGGAACGTTTTCTTGCGACACGGTGATTACCTAGTTAAAAGTCCTTGCGAAGGAAGAGCCGCATAATAAAAAACAGGGACGGAGGGACTTGAACCCCCAGCATTCCGCTTTGGAGACGGATGCTCTACCAATTGAGCTACGTCCCTTCAGGTTCCCCAACACGAATTGTCCGGGGTTGTTTATTGCTGTTAAAAACTGGGACATTTGACGTAACCGGCCGAATTTAAACAGACGGAAGCGGACGTGTACCCCACTTCCGTGTCAATCGCAAGAGCCCGTTAGAGAAAAGCAAAAGGGCACTTTTTGAGTGCCCTTCGGTGTAAATATCTAGTCTCCCCGGGGGTTACACAGCAATGGGACCCCTTGGGGAGCTTCGTTGATATTTACTCGATAATCGACGTTACGACGCCTGCTCCAACGGTTCGGCCACCTTCGCG
>CAYPIX010000040.1:0-6149 GCA_964410875.1 uncultured Kofleriaceae bacterium | reverse complement strand
CAATCGTGCCGATGTTTACGTGGGGTTTGCTTCGTACAAATTTCTCTTTAGCCATGGTTCTATCTAGCTCCGTTAGGTGGTCTATCTTTCTGTCATGCCGCCAAGGCAAAGCGCGAGAAACGCGCTCGCCCGCCATCGCCTGTAGCAACAGGCAAAAGTGTGCGAAGCACACGACTCAGCGCTCGCCTACAGCGAGCAGCGTATAAAAAGCCCACGGCCAGGATTGAACTGGCGACCCCTTCCTTACCAAGGAAGTGCTCTACCACTGAGCCACGTGGGCAAACTTTGCGATCCATCCTCGCTGGGGGCGTTGCGCCTCCGCTTCCGTTCCTCACGTACACAAGTACGCTCGGAGCCGGTTCTCGTCGCGCCTCCCCAGCGAGGCGCCTCGGAAAGTTTGCCAAGCTTAGGGGCATACGAGCTAGAGGGCGGCGCTTCGGAGAGAGGCTCGCTTCGCGAGCCGGCCGTTGGCCGAGGACGGACTCTTCTCGCGAAGCCGCTTTCGAAACTCGAAGAGTTTTGGAAGCGTCCGCTGAGCGAGAACACGCCAGCGCCCGCGAAGCGGGCCGGCGGTATAAATGGAGCGGGAGACGAGACTCGAACTCGCGACATTCAGCTTGGAAGGCTGAAGCTCTACCAACTGAGCTACTCCCGCAAAACTTGACGCCAGCAGTGCCGGCGAATTTATGGAAACCGAGATTTTCCAATAGTCCGCATTCTTCTAATACAAAAGAGGGCGTCTCGTCACCCCCTCTGTCTTCTATTATAGCTATTCGCTCGCTGAGCTTCGTGTTTGCGAGGCGGGCACGGCCGGGCCTGTCCAAGACAGGCCGTGCGCCATAAAGAGTGGAGGGAGAAGGATTCGAACCTTCGAAGTCGTACGACGGCAGATTTACAGTCTGCTCCCTTTGGCCACTTGGGTATCCCTCCGAATGTCGCTGACCTTCGGTCATTTGTTTTCGTTTTGTTTTCTAAAATTGGAGCTGGCGATGGGACTCGAACCCGCGACCGCCTGATTACAAATCAGGAGCTCTACCAACTGAGCTACACCAGCAATAGGACCGGCGAATCGTTTTACGGTCGATGTACATCCAAGTCAACAGATTGATCCAAAGGATGCGAGCAAGAATTCCCTTCAACAGAGGTGGTCCTTCTCGGGTCCGCCACTATCAAGCAATTTCCAAAACTGTGTCGACCACCTATTCCCCGTAATTGATGCAAACGAGAAGGCAGAAAAACTAGGACTCCCTTTTTGCCCCGCCCAATTCGATCGAAACGCGGCACTTCGATCGTCTTCTCGGTCACGCGAACGCAAAACCTAAAACGGTTCGCCAACCAAGATGCAAAAACACATTCGACAAACATGTGTGTATGACAATTCGCGACAAAAAACGACGTGACAGTCAAAAACCGGTTTTGACAAAAGACCGAAGGTTGTTTCGGTTCGCGTTTCAACACGTGTATAGTGAAGTCCTTGTCATACCAATTTGCTACTAGGTGGGGGTTCTGATGAAGGTCGCATTTACTTTTAATCTCCGTCGCACCGACTCCGAGCACGAAGCAGAATTTGACAGTGCCGATACTGTAGATGACATCGCGAACGCGATAGAAGCTGCGGGTCACGAGGTCGAGAAAATCGAAGTCTCTGGTGCTGCATCTACTCTTCTTGAGACTCTGGAGAGCTGTGATCCTGACATTATTTTCAATACTGCAGAGGGGCGCGCCGGGCGAATGCGAGAAGCATTTTATCCCACGCTCTTCTCAGAGTTGAACATTCCCTACACGGGCGCCGATGGATACACCATGGCGGTCACGTTGGATAAATGGCTCACAAAACTTGTTGTTGGGCAGGCAGGAATCGACACACCGCGCGGCCGCTTTATACGTCCAGACGATGTGACGTCTATCTCGGAGCAAGGTCCTGGCCTTGCCTTTCCCATCATTGTTAAGCCCAACTACGAGGGCTCCTCTAAAGGAATCGACGACACATCGGTAGCCAAAGACCTTAAAGAGCTTGTTGCTCTTCTGAAAACAGAAGTTCGGCAATATCCAGACGGCGTTCTAATAGAGGAATATATAGAGGGCGTCGACATCACTGTCGGTTACATCCACGGTGTCGGCCACGACGACGGCCTTCTCATTCCTGTAGAGCATCTGCTCGAACCCTCCGCTCTTAGCCAATTCAATATTTATGGCTACCGACGGAAAAACCTCGAACCCGGCAGTGTTCACGTAAGATGTCCTGCCTCGGTGCCCAGAGACATCACGGCCCGCCTTCAAACGATTTCCCGCGAAGCTATTCGAACTCTTGGTCTACAAGATGTGGGGCGTATCGATTTTAGAGTCTCTGACGATGGGCGTATCTACTTGCTGGAAGCAAACGCTCTCCCCTCGTTAGCTCGAGACTCTTCTATTTTCGCCGCGACCGCACAACTCGGATTGAACTACGAGCAAACCATTGCGGCGGTCTTAAATGCTTCTGCACTGCGAAATAACGTCGCAACTGCCACAGAGCTTGGTGTTCGACGTCGGCGTCGCAACGGGCGTAGGCCCATCCGCGTTGGTTTCACCTACAATATCAAGCGCGAAACCGGAAATGATGAGACCGACGAGCAGGCAGAATGGGATCCGCCGGAGACCATCATAGCTATCTCAAACGCTCTAGCGAAACAGGGGCACATTGTCGTCCACATGGAAGCAACGCCTGACCTGCCCAGGGTCCTCGCGGAGTCCGATGTAGATCTAATCTTTAATATCGCCGAGGGAGTTGAAGGCAGAAATCGAGAAGCCCAGGTCCCTGCCCTTTGTGAACTCCTAGGGATCCCCTACACCGGTTCCGATTCGGCAACCCTTGCAATTACCCTGGACAAAGCGCTTTGTAAGAAAGTGCTGAGCCAGCACAACATACTCACGCCTAATTTCATGGTGATGGACACTGGGCGGGAGCGGCTCGACCCTGATTTGAAGTTTCCTCTTATCGTGAAGCCCAATGCTGAGGGTTCATCGAAGGGTATCGGCTCCATGAATGTAGTCGATAACGAAGAAGACCTTCGAATTGCCGTGAGCAAAATTATCGACCGCTACCGACAGCCAGCATTGGTCGAAGAGTACATCACTGGTCGCGAATTCACCGTCGGCCTTCTTGGTGGTGGAAAGCGCCCCCGCGTACTCCCACCCATGGAAATTCGCTTCAAAGACGAGAGCAACAAGCGTCCCGTTTACAACTACGAAGTGAAACAGGAATGGGAAAAGCACGTTAGCTACCAATGTCCCGCCGAAATGCCAGAAGCGTCGCTCAAAGCGATGGAACGCGCTGCACGAGCGACCTTTTTCGCCCTGGATTGTCGTGACTTCGCCAGAATTGATCTGAAAATGACCGACGAGGGTGAGATTTATGTGTTCGAAGTCAATCCCCTCCCAGGTATGACACCTGGCTATTCAGATCTTGTTCTAATTTCCAAAGCAGCTGACATGAACTACGACCAGCTCGTTGCAGAAATTACCCAGGGTGGCCTACGCCGCCTCCGTGACAAACGTCGCGAGGAACGCGAGGCTGTAGATGCAGTTTCTGAAACCACTTCTAAAGCCGAAGCCGCAGCCGAGAAGGCAGAGCGAGCTGCTGAGAAAGCAGAAAAGGCGGCAAAGAAAATGGCGAAGATGGAAGCTCGAAAACGCAACTCTCGCAAGAGAGCCGCCGGACGCGCCAGTAACAACGATAACGAGACTCGCCCTGAGGCGCCTCCTACCGTAGCCACTGCCACGGTAGAGGTTCCTCCAACAACCCACTAGTCTCGCAACCTTATCGCACTGTTTGGGGTCGAATTTTGGTCTGCGTATGCTTTGGTGAAATAGCCCCACCAATCAAATTGTCGCGCACGTCACAGGCATAGGCGATAATTTCCTTGGAGGGGGAACTATTGGATCAACAGACCAACGAGCAACAAAAACTGGAACATCTTTCCACGTCTGACGGCGCGGCAATCATGATTTACTTCCGGCCGGAAGAGGAAACTGTGACCGCGCTAGACCGAACGGTATCTGAGATCGCGGAGCGCTACCGCCAAGATCTTCATGTCGTCAGAGTCGACACACGGCCTGGAGCGGGTGAAACCAAACTGCCAATTGTAAGACTACTTCGCGCAGGAACGGTTGTCGGCGAAGCACTTGGCCCTCACCTTCCGCTGAGGGAAGTTGACCGGGTGGTCCAGGCTGCCCTGAGGTAACTCAAACCCCATGTAACCGGTTATTTGCAGCTGTTCTTCGTCAGTGAACAGCTTTGGCCAAAACGTTTTTGGGCTGCGGACGACCTCCAAGTAGCCAAAAAGCCAAATCAAACGGCCCCCATACGAGTGCGCAGGTAGCACATTAGCCAATTTCGGGACTTTTTCTGTGCGTTCCAAGGCTAATAAAGGTTACATTCGTAACCGGTGGGTGACGCGCGAACAGCGCCAGAGGTGAAGGAAGAGTCCAAGGTGGGCCCTTCGAAGACACCGCTCGACTCCATGATTCTGGGAAATAGCGATGCGGTTCGAGCCGTTCTTTTCCTTATCAACCGTATTGCCGACTCAGACGCTTCCGTACTGATAACCGGTGAGAGCGGCACGGGAAAAGAGCTCACCGCACAAGCAATTCACGGTAGTTCGAAACGTCGCGGCAAACCGTTCGTCCCAATCAACCTTCCAGCCATTCCTCACAGCCTTATAGAGAGCGAGCTGTTTGGACACCAGCGGGGCGCTTTTACGGACGCACACGAAAGCAAGCTAGGCCTGTTCCAACAAGCCGACGGCGGTACGATTTTTTTGGATGAGATAGGCGAACTCGCGCCAGACCTGCAAGCCAAACTTTTGCGTGTTCTCCAAGAACAAGAGATCCGACCTCTTGGCTCAACGGAAACAAAAAGCGTAGACGTTCGAGTGATTGCTGCGACCAATCGTGATTTGGAGAAGATGTTAGGTACGGGTGAGTTTCGTGAGGACCTCTACTATCGATTGAACGTAATCGATCTGCGACTCCCCCCCCTTAGGGAACGCCCCTCCGATATTCTACTTCTAGCAAATCACTTTTTGAACAACGCTGCACGTGACAGCAAACCAAGTAAACTCTCTGCTGAGGCAGAGTCCACACTTCTAAGTTACGAGTGGCCTGGCAATATTCGCGAACTCCAGAACGTAGTCGAGCGAGGACTAGCGTTTGCGGAAGGGTCGACAGTCGAGTTGACTGACCTGCCGAGCCAAGTGCGAACCAAACCGAGCGCAGACTTTTTATCGCGTGCAGTCGCTCTCAGGATGACTCTTTCCGAGCTTGAGCAAAGTTACATAGAACGCGTCCTGAAAGACGAGGGTGGCAATAAGACACGTGCCGCCCTTCGTTTAGGACTAGACCGCAAGACGCTATATCGAAAGCTTGAAGAGTACGCGCGCAGCCAAGGTCGTAAAAAATCGCCTGCCGTCTATACGCTTCGCACTAAGAGCCCGCCCAAACCTTCTGGTCAAAGCAACAAGTAGTCACGAAGCAGTAGTTAAGAGCGACCGAGCATTTTCATATTTAAGTGAGTTCGACTCTCTCTACTATTGAAAACGATGCTGAACAAGGAGGTCCGGGGGCAAAGAAATATTGCACTTCGTTTTGCCCAGCCAACACAATGGTTGAAGAGCATGTTCCATACTCTGATGTGTGTACGCATGTCGCGGCGATTTTCTCTTCAAGTTGATCGGCTAAACGATAGGCAGGCGGACTCGAAAAAGATGGAGTTCCACCAGCGTGATCGGCCAACCAACTTCGTAACTGGGACACAATGTCTTGAGCAGAACGTTTCTTACAAATAGACGTCAATTCGTGCATTTTTCTCTCGCGGTCGAATACATCTACTCCCAGCTTATCGTTAGCGAGAATATGAACACCCGGCTCTACGTTTTCCATAACCAGAGGCTTTCCGGTTCTCGCATAACCAACGAACAGTGACTCACCATCGCCAAACCAGAGGTTAAATGGCCGAAACTCAGCGGTATCCAGCCCCTCAAGAAAGGAACGAGCTCGATTAACGCTTCCCTCGGTGAGGACATCTAAGACCAGCCGCCCCCTCGATCTGGGCACCTCTTCTACACTGCGAAAATTCGTAATCCCCGCTGCCATCCCCCCCTCATGTAGTC
>CAYPIX010000039.1:0-34213 GCA_964410875.1 uncultured Kofleriaceae bacterium | reverse complement strand
CTTCAGACGAGCGTTGAGGATGAAAGGGGCAACCGCATTGACCATATAGGTTTCAAAGAGCTCTACGGTCGGCACTTCCGACAGCGTGAACCGCCAGCTGTTCTTCTCTCGAAGATCGATTTGTTGCTCGTCCGCATCGAGTCTTCCCGTTGGAAAGAGCTCTGTGTTCCCCAAGTCGTCTGGCAGCAGGGGGACCTGGGAAAGTTCAGCTGAGGAGACATGATTACTGCCGAGCAAGGCGTTTTCATGGCCCTTTAACGGTTTACGTTCGTCTTCCATTAGATGAGCGTAAAACGCAGGTGGTCGTCGAACAGTTTGGCAGGCGTTACTAATGATGAAATCGAGCCGGTCCGTTTTCTCATAGAGTGAAGACGCAAAGGCCTCCACGGACGGGGTATGTCTTAGATCAAGCCCTACGATTTGTAGTCGATGAGACCAGTTGTCAAAGTCTTCTTCCCCTCCATAGCGCCTCGCTGCATCCCTGGGAAACCTGGTCGTTACGATAAGCCGGCAGCCGGCCCGCAAAAGTTTGATCCCTATTTGATAACCAATCTTAAGCCGACCACCAGTCAAAAGTGCGACGCGCCCACAAAGGTCTGCGGATTGATTGCGACGCTGCCAATTTAGCTCGGCACAGGGCGGACACATTTGGTCGTAGAAAAAATGAAGTTCCACGAAGGCTTTCTTGCAAATATAGCAATGACCCGGTTCGAGTAGTCGACGGGTCTTAGGAGGAATTTGAGGTTGGGCTGGGATTGCGGGGGGCGTAGGAAAGACGCTCTTTTTGCGTAGCCGTCGAAGGCCCGTTTCTTCCAGGAGTGCCTTGTCGTGATCGCGAGTTTGCTTTCGGGCTCTTCTTCGCACGGAGCGCGATACCAACTTCTTCTCCAACCGGGTTGGTTGAGAAACACGGCCAGCGGCTTCAAGCAGCCGACTTTGAAGTTCGTCTGGCGCGGTAGCAAGCTGGGTTCTGTCTGCAAGAATAGCTTCGAGTGCCTCTGCACAATCCAAAAGGCGCTGTTCCCAGCTATTGGTTTCGCTGCCCATGCCCAATAGACCTTAACAAAACGCCCCTTGGTAGGGGCGATCTGTTTCTCAGAGAAGTTTTCGCTCGAGACTAGAGTTGCCAGGCTTGCCGGTAAGGTCCGAAGTCCGCGGCAATTTTTCCGAAGTTTTGGACGTTTACCCAGAAAGTGCCCTCGATTTCGTATGGAATCGCGAACGTCGGAACCTTTCCACGTTTGACCTTCGACATCGCGTCGTCGGAAAGCTGGACAATCAGTTTGGCCATTTGTTGGGGCGAAAGCTCCAGGCGTACTCGCACATCAATATTTGTGTTTGCAGGAATCATTCGAACTTTGAGTTCACTAACGCTGGTTTGCCCGGTCGCGGACGCGACCAGGAAACCGACCGCAGCGTTCGCATAGTCTGCTTTTGTTTTCAGACCCTGATCTCCACCAGTACACCCATCCTGAGGAGGAGCGCCACAGGCTTCGCCTTCTGGACAAAGCGCAACGCAAACAGCGCCGACTTTGGCTTGTCTGGCTTCGGCAGGAAAGGCGGTAAATGCGACTAGTGCTTCTACACCAGGCAGGGGAACGGAGTTGTTGTTCTCAACGTTCAAGGTTAGGTCAAAGACGAATTTGAGTTGGTCGACCGAAGGTGCACGACCAAGAAGTCGGCAAACCAGTTTGCCAGCAATTTGTGGGCATGCGTAGAACGCTAGGTCTTCATTGCTGGGGTGGGAGACCAAGTTCACCGCAGAAACTTCGATGTTGGGTGGGTTCGGTTTGATGGGAAGCGTGCCACCGCCGCCTAGGAGGTCAGCACCGGCTTTACAGCCGCCAAGTAAAAAAAGAGCGATGATAACCGTATTTTTCATGATGGATCCTTTGAGCACGGATCGCATAGTACTCGCGAAACCGCGGAGTACCAATGCAGACAAGCTACGCAGTTCGCATTTTTACTTCAGCGCGGAAGTGCGAATAGTAAGCTTGCTTAAGAAGGATTGGTAGATTTGACCGGCTAGGGGATGAGCCGTACCGCCAATCACAGTTAATCCGATTTTTCAGGAATGGACTGACAGGGCGGATCCCTCCGGTACCAAACAGGCAGCCAATATGCTTGTTCCTATGCAAAATAGACTTCAAATCGTTGTTTTCTATCCGGCAACTGTAGGGGAATGCGAATGGTACGACGTCTTGGCTTGTGAGTGAACGCACAAATTTGCAGGGCTCGCTCATCTGTCTTTCCACTTCCTCCAAGGACTGCTCCGAGTCCAATCTCCTGTGGTCAATGCCATGTCCGCCCATGACGAAACCGTCGTCGGCGAGAGACTTAATCTGGTCTTGAGTTACATACGGCTTCTCGTTGGCAAGGTAGTCAGCTTCGGAAATGTTCCAATGCTCGAGAAGTTTGACGACCGCAGATTCTTTTTCGAAACTGCGGACTGCGTCGAACAACTTGTCATCAGTCGTGTTTTCCAGTTCGAGGAAAGCGCGTGCTTCTTCGGTTAACTGAGTTTGGTTGTCGGATCCAACCATATGGGCGATCGCCAAACTAGCGCGGTGTTGCGCAAGAAGTTGGACGTTGTCGACGATCCCGGAGGTAATGAAGAAAATAGCAGAGACACCTTCTTCTTTTAGAATATCCCTTACTACGTGGAAGCACTGAGCCATTCCATCGTCGAAAGTTAGAAGTACTTCGCCACGTTTTCTCGGGGAGGGTTCGCGCTCTTTGGCAAATACCGTGGGGTCGGCAAACTTAAAACCAGATTTCCTCAGGAAACGGATGTCTTGGCGCAAGAGATCCGGCGTTTTGAAGTCATAGATATTGGTTACATGAGGAACAGGTTTTTCTGAGACGAGGTGATAGTTCAGACACAGAAAGTCCGGTTGGTAGACGAAACGGAGAGGCCGCAAAGGTAACTTAGACAACCAGGATAAGTGGCGGAAAGGCATTGCCACCCTTTTAGGTACGCCGGCTGCCGTTGGTGAGTAACTAGTAGAATGCGATATCGCCATCGGTAAATTCTTCTTCAAAAGGGTGCGTGTTTTTCGAAAAAATTGAGTTTTCTGCTGGCCAATAAAAACTCACTCTTGGTTCCTTGTGGAAATCGATCTTTGCCTCGTCGATGTCCGCTTGGAATTCCCCTCCGACCTGCAAAATATCGGCGCCAACTTGCCCTGCTATCTGGAACGCAAAGGCAAGGAGCTCTCGGTTTTGGCCACTTCCAATTCTGTAAGGCATGAGGGTTAGTGTTCTTTGTCCACGTCGAACCCTGAACAAGAACACTGCAAAGCCTTTATCTTCATTTTTTCCACTCGCCTCTTCAAACGCCAGATAGGTGAAACCATCTTGGCTATGGGCAAAATGGTAGCTATCTCCAAACATCCCCCACTTGTCGTTGACATACCATGGATAGCGCAGCATCCAATTTATGGTGGAGGCGGTCCACTCTTGCCGAGTCGAGTCTTTATTTGTCGGACGACTTACTCCCTCCGTCAACTGCGTCACTGCTCGAAAGTTGAGAGGAGGCTTTCCATTAGTGAACTTTGACTTGAACCGACGAGCACCGAGCTTTCGAATAGGAGTAACTCCTTCAAGTGCTAGTTCTCCCGCTGCGCCGAATGCGGATTGCCATCCTGGTCTGCCGATTCGTCGCATAGACTTTTTTGCAAGCGAGGTGAGTCGCCCGATAGAAGCACCAGGGTTAATGGGAATCGTAATGGATTCGTAGGTAGGGCAACGGACACCGTTAACCTTGGGAAAAAACCTTTCAGCGGCTTTTGAGTTACCAACACTGTAGAGATCTAAACCGAGCGACAATGCTGATTCGACCATTTTGGCAGCCGCTCCAGTTCCGCGTAGCGAAGGCTCCATGAATAGTGTGGTTAAAATATAGATGGTCGACCGGTTCGCCGGCGATGCAAACGGCACAGGCATAATGCCCATGAAGCCAAGGCAGGAGTCACCCTTTTTGGCTAAAATGAGCCCAACGTGATCCTTCGTCGCGTGAGGGTTTGCTGCCTGCGCATCTGCTCGTAGGCGCGAGATGGGAATGACTGGAAAGCGGTCTCGGTCGTGTTCTGCTTTTCGGGCAAGCTCAGGTAGATCGAAGACTCGGATGTGCTCTGTAACAACGGGCAATGGACTGGACCGGGAATTCAGTGGTGCCAAAATTTCACTAAGATCGAAAGAAAAATGTGGAAGAATTACCGCCCAGTGAGACTAATGTTCTCACCTGGGTTCGGCGAGAGTACTTTTGGCCGACTTACG
Source organism: uncultured Kofleriaceae bacterium (assembly GCA_964410875.1). GTDB lineage: Bacteria > Myxococcota_A > Polyangia > Haliangiales > Haliangiaceae > CAYPIX01. The sequence goes on along the minus strand of CAYPIX010000039.1, from coordinate 29,935 downwards.
GTAAGAACGAGAACAAATTCGACGCAGACCATGCAGAAAAGTTCAAAAGAGCTCGTATTGGTGGGGGGTGGCCACAGCCACGTTGAGGTCTTGCGTCAGTTCGGAATGAACCGAGTCGATGGTGCCAGAGTGACCTTGGTCAGTTCCTCAGGAACAACCCCGTATTCTGGAATGCTACCCGGGTTTGTTGCTGGACATTACAGTTTCGACGACATTCACATTGATCTCGTTAAACTTTGTCAGTTTGCTGGCGCTCGCTTGTTCATGACGAACGCCACGGGTGTTGATGTTGCCAATAGTCAAGTCCTGTTGGCCGAACGACCGCCGTTAGCCTTCGATTTTTTGTCCTTGAATACGGGCTCGGCGCCAGACGCTTCTGTGCCAGGAGCCCGGGAATTCGCAATACCCGTAAAGCCTATTGCTGGCTTTGTCGCTCACTTTGAAACGCTTTTGTCCAGCGCTCGGGCGGGAACGAGTATTGGAATTGTGGGTGCCGGTGCCGGAGGTGTCGAGTTAGCTCTTGCTCTTTCTTATCGGATGTCGAAAGAGAACGTGAGCGCAAATATTCGGTTACTCACTAGAGCGAATAATCCAACCTCGGGGTTTTCTTCCTCGGTGATTCGCTCGGTAAGGGCAGCGCTAGAACGTCACAATGTCGAGCTTCTTACCAGCGCTGAGGTTGTCGAAGTAAAGGCGAATGGTTGCCTGTTGCACGACGGTCGTTTGATTGAGACCGACCACACCCTTTGGTGTTTGCATGCTGGTTCGCAATCTTGGTTTCGTAATTCTAGTCTCCCTGTTGATGGAAAAGGCTTTGCGCGAATTAAGGAAACGCTCCAGTTGGACGGCTTACCGAATATTTTCGCAGTAGGTGACAACGCTAGTCTTGGTGCCCCCCCCCTTCCCAAAGCTGGTGTTTTCGCAGTTCGGCAGGGGCCGGTTCTGGCGCGGAATCTCCGAAGAGCGGTGAGAAGCGAATCCCTAGAAAAATACCGGCCGCAGTCTAAATTCTTGAGCCTTCTTGCTACGGGCGAAAAGTCCGCCATCTTGAGCCGGGGAAGCATAAGCACAGAGGGAGCTTCTATGTGGCGGCTCAAAGATCGAATCGACCGAAAATTCATGCGGAAGTACGTGGAGCTTCCATCCATGGAAATGGAAGAAGAAATGCTTTGCGCGGGATGTGGTTCAAAACTTGGCTCCCTGTCTCTGGACAAAGTCTTGGGTGAGCTCAAGACGCATAAGCGGAGTGAAGTCGTGGAAGACTACGATACGGGAGGCGATTCTGCGGTGACGCAGAGCGACGATGGGGTTCGATGGCTACATTCCCTTGATGGGTTTACCGCTCCAATCTCAGACCCATTTGTTTTTGGGCGTCTCACGGCGCATCACGCGTTGAGTGACATCTACGCTTCGGGGGGGGAGCCCGTACATGCGCTCGCTCTCGTGACGGTACCAACTGGCAAGCCGAAGCAGATGGAGTCGGACTTGCGAGCTTTGCTTGCCGGAGCGAACTCGGCGTTAGTAGAGGATGGGGTGGCGTTGATCGGGGGACACACGACACAGGGAGAAACGCTATCGTTTGCTCTCTCCGTCACTGGAAAAAATAGGTTGGCAGAAACATCGCAGCCGAAAACGGGTGATGTATTGATTCTCACCAAGCCTCTTGGAACGGGGCTTCTTTTCGCAGGGCTTATGCGCGGCGCTACCAAGGGAGTTTGGTTAGAGGAAGCTCTGTCGAACAACTCGGTTTCGCAAAAAAACGCGGCGGGTTTGGCGCGCTCTTTCTCCACCGGTTTGATGACAGATGTGACCGGATTCGGATTTGCGGTTCATCTCAGCCGCGCCGTAAAAAGGCATGGGTTAACTGCCCAAATTCCGATGTCCAAACTTCCTGTTTTGCGGGGGGCTGTTGAACTCGCGCGAGAGGGAGTACGAAGCTCCCTTGCTCCCGACAACGAAGCGGCCGCATACCGCTCTTGCGATATGGGGGCCTTGTCTTTAGAGGAACGAGTCATCGTATGCGATCCACAAACCGCAGGAGGATTGCTCTTCAGTGTTTCGAGAGATAAGGCGGAGCATTGCATAGAAGAGCTGAACCAAGCGGGTGTCACGCTTGCCTCGGTAGTCGGTTTTCTAGCGGAGGCACAAGGCGAGAATCACGTGCTTTTCGAGAAGGGCTAACCTTCCTGGGTTGCCATGCGTTCGTTTCTTGGCGCGAACAATTGGCGCGCTCTTTGAAAGAAATTTCTGCGTCCTCGTCCAAGGAACGCATGAAGAGCGGAATTAAAGTCCTGATGTCGTTCTAAATGTGGGAAGTGGCCACATCCCCGAAATCGGATTAACCGAAGAGTCGGTATGTGGGCTGCCGCTTGTATTGCTTGCGAATAGGGGATGACAGGATCTTTGTCGCCCCAGAACAAGATAAGAGGAGGCAGTCGATCGATTCTTTCAAGATTGTCGTAGACCGACTCTCGTTGGCCATAGACACCCACCGACTCGCGAACGGTACGTTTCAATGCGCGGCCCGTACCGGGCGCACTGTTGGCCCATGCATGCCACATCCGATCGTTTTCGGATACGTTTCCGCCGGCAGCAAAACGTAAACCGACTCGTGTGCCCACAGAAATTCCAGCTTGTATGACTTTATCTGCGCCGGGAAGCGATAGGAGCTTGACGCCGGCAGTGACCTCGACTCCGAATCCGCCGGACGCAACCAGTACGAGTTTGCGAATTTGTTTGTTGTGGGTGATGAGGAGTTGAAGAGCGATTCCCCCGCCAAACGAATGACCGATCAGATCGAATCGGCCGAGTCCGAGATGGGCAATCCATTCGGTCAAAACACGGGCGTGCCAGTCCACGCTATAGGACGCGTCTGGTCGGCCGGACAGACCATGGCCAGCTAAGTCGGGAACGATGACTCTGAATCCATTTGAAGCTAAACGCGGCGCTACTTGACGCCATGTTCGGTGAGAATCACTAAGACCGTGTAGCAGAACGACGGGACGCCCTTTTCCAAGCTCCACCCAATGCAATTCGGTTTCACTCGACTGAAACCGATAACTGACCCCGAAACTACTCATATTACTTAAGTTCCCAAGGTGTCGGACAAACACCTACCATAAGGGTTACCACCATGGGGAGGAGTGCGCTCGCTGCTTTTCTTAAAGTGGCCAGAATTGGGCAAGTTTCCTGGCAACAGGCCCCATTAGGAGGTCATCCTCAGCGCCCTATGCGTGTGACCACGAAGACCCTGTCGGGTACGGATGTCCAGGTGGAGTTTGGCGTCGCGGATGGATGGGTAGCCCGTGGCAACGTGAATGTATCGGCTCTTCGCGTAGAAACAGCGGCTCGGGTCGTAGTGGAGATTGGACCTTCGAGTTCAATCAAAGGTTTTGAACTCGAAAAGGGCGGCATGATCCTCCGGGCCGCGGAAGCTCATTTCGAACAGGGACTTCTTTTTGATTCGAATTTGGGGCTCCAGATTCCCGAGCTCTTCGCCAAGGAAGGGACTCTCACGATCGCGCCGCTGGTGCCCGCAAAGTCTGAGAAAAAAAGCTCGCCTCCTTCAATGGAGCCTTGGTCGAAATTGCTAGACGCACTAGGTGGCCATTTGAACGTCGACCTTGATTTGGAAGTAAAAATTCCCGTAGTTGGAAAGCGTGTTGGTGTTCACAAGTTTCGAGTTCCTGTTGTTGATGGTGTCATCAACTACAAGAAGCTCGAGGGCAATCTAGCAACTCTGGAGAGCGCCTTTATAGATTTACAACATAAGGAAGACCGTTTGGTGTTGGAGCGAGATATTCCATTGCTTCCATTTGATGCAAAAGAACTGATTTGCTGGATGTTGGACGAAGAAGGTCAGAAACTAGCAGCTCAGGATGAGGTAAAACTGCGAACTCTTATTGAGCCTGTGTTGCCTGCGGTGAAAAAGGAGCCGGACCAAGAAAAGAAGCGAGTCATTGTCGGAGCACGCGCCCAAGGAATTGATCTCGCTTTGGCCCTTGCTCATTGCGAGCTTCCTTTTGGTGATGGGACGTTGCGCTTTGGAACCAGCGACGCAGCAGGAGTGGGGGAGCTAAAAATTAATGGAGAGGCAAATTACAAACACCAGACTGAGACACCCTCTACTCAGCTTGAGGGAAGCTTGACCGATGTTCTAATCGCGATGGAAACTGTTCGCATGGGGACCTCTCGCTTGTCCGGTCGAATGTCGCTTGGCGCCTTTAGGGAGGTCTTCATAGCCATGGAACGTTTCATTCCAATGCGAATGAACGGGCTCATAAGTGAGTTGCGTCTCAGCGAGATTTTTTGGGCAACTAAATAGTGGCCTCGCGGGACTAAAGCTTCGTACGCAAAAACGAATTCCAAAAGCGGGGCATGTTTCGGGCGTGACTCCTGTCTTATGATTTAGAGAGACAAATGAAACGGGTTACTATGCTGAAAATAAACAAATTTTACCTTGTTCTGACCACCGGAGTTCTAGGCGCTGCACTAGCAACTTGTACCCAATCCCCCGCTCAACACGGCACATCAGCGCTCGCTAGTGCGGGCCAGATGGTCAGTTCAATTGGCGGAGCCGTGGTTACGCCAGCGTTTGCACAAGCCGCACAATCTCCCCAGACCATTGCCGACATTGCCGAGCGCGTGGTGCCCAGTGTCGTCAATGTTGCTGCTGTTAAAGTCTCAAATTCTAGCCATCACATCGATCCGATGTTTCGTAATTTCTTTGGTGGCGGGGGGCCTCGGCGCCAAACCGGTCAGGGTTCGGGTGTGATTCTTTCTGCTGATGGGCTGATCGTGACCAATAACCACGTTGTTGAGGGCGCGGAAAAACTAACGGTGACTCTCACCGACGGTAGAGAGTTTAGTGCAGAGATCGTTGGTACAGATCCGCGCTCCGATTTAGCAGTCGCTAAACTCAAGAATGCTTCTAACTTAACGCCGATAGCTATTGGCTCTTCAGAGAAGATGCGACTTGGAGAGGTGGTTCTTGCCGTTGGAAATCCCTTTGGCGTTGGCCAGACGGTCACGATGGGAATCGTCTCAGCAAAAGGCCGTTCGCGGGTTGGGATCGCCGATATTGAAGATTTTATCCAAACCGATGCCGCCATTAACCCTGGAAACTCCGGTGGAGCTCTCGTGAATATGAAAGGTGAGCTGATCGGGGTTAATACGGCGATACTAAGCCGTACGGGTGGGTATCAAGGAATTGGTTTCGCGATTCCGACAGATATGGTTTCCCCAATCGTCGACAGTTTAAAAAACGGGGGTGTCGTTCGTCGTGGGTGGCTCGGTGTTGCGATTCAGGATCTAGATGGTGAATTGGCGCAAGCCATGGGAATGCCAGCGGGCTCAGGAGTACTTATTGCTGATGTAAACGATGGAACGCCGGCTTCGAAGGCGGGGATATTGCGTGGAGACGTTGTGACCCACCTCAACGGAAAACGAGTGCGCAACCAAGGCCAATTGCGTAACCGAATCGCGGCAGCTGGTGAGGGCGCAACGGTTGATGTGAAAATTAAGCGAGATGGTTCCACAAAAAATGTGCGAGTTACGTTGGGGTTACGACCGGACCAGCCGCGCATTGCTGGCCACACGAATCAGTCTACTAAAGGGAAAACAAAAAGCGTTCTTGGGGTGGGAGTCATCGATTTGGACGAACGCAATCGTTCGCAATTCAGTATTGATGCGTCGGTGGCAGGGGCGCTGGTGGTAAGTGTGAGCTCGGGATCCCCTGCGTTGGAAGCGGGAATAAAAACAGGCGATGTCATCGTCGAAGCGGGCGGCGTTGCAATCTCTTCAGCGTCCGCCCTGGAGCGATACGCGAAAAAAAATATCCCTAGCAAGAAGCCGATTTTACTCGTAATTAACCGCCAAGGGGCGTCGATTTACGTCGCTGTTTCACCCTAAGGGGTTGACCCCCAAGGAGTCCGTACTTACTGGTGTGATTGTCGACGAGTGACGGCGAGAGGATGTTCTCTCGTCATCCCGTTGATGAATAACGCCGGCCGCAACAATGCGGCCAGAAAGGACTCCCTATGTGGACAACCAATTTTTGGAGTGAGCTGGATGGTGCTGTCGCCGAACTGCTTAGAGGAACAGAGACCGTAACAACATCCTCTTTTTTGAATGGAGGCTTTCGAAATTGGCCTCGAATCAGTGTTACGGATACGGGTGACCAATATGAATTGACAGCCTTGTTACCTGGTATTGCGGAACAAGATCTAAAGATCGCAATCACAGAAGAGAGCCTTTCCCTAAGTGCGGAACGAACCGCAACAGCACCGGATGGGTTCTCTGCGCTTCGTCGGGAGCGGGCGAACGTTCGCTTTGAAAGAAACGTCGAGTTCGCAAGCAAGGTCGACCCTGACCGCGTTGAAGCGTCGGTAAAAAATGGAGTCTTGACTGTTGTAGTGGGCAAGTCTGAGCAAGCGAAACCAAGGCAGATTTCTGTACTAGCGGCGAGTTAGCGGAATCAAGAAAGGAAAATAAAATGAGCCAAGCACTTACAAAGAGCACTAGACAAGTAGACGTCGCTACCAACGCGAACACGATTTCGCCCCGAGTAGATATTTTCGAAAACACCGATGAGTATCTGGTTTTGGCAGATGTTCCCGGCGTCACATCCGATGAACTAAACATCCGATACGCTGAGGGAGAGCTTTCCCTGTCAGCCCAATTTGGGGAACCAGAGTCGGAGAAGGTAGGACACGGAGGGTACCAGCGCCGGTTCAGAGTTCCCGATCAAATTGATTCGGAGAAAATTTCGGCGTCGCTAGAACGAGGAGTTTTAACTCTGCGACTGCCTAAACGGGAGAGCCTGCGCCCCCGCCGAATCGAGGTGAAAACTTCGTAAATCTAGTTAACTCCGGACCCATCGAAGAGCGCACGGCCCAAAAGCTATGTGCTCTTTTTCATGGGCGGCCTATTTAAGTGTCGGTTGCAAGCCACCACTGGTCGATTCCGCTCGCGGAAACGTGGGAAAATCTGGTGAGTTCCCATGTTTGATTGTCCTAGATGCGGGGCGGACCGGCGAAAAATCGCTCCGGTCCATCCCTGTACCAAGTGCGGCCATGTTCTGGTTGATCCAGCCGAAGCTGCGGGCACTCCTGTTGACGGAGCTGGCGATGGGGATTTCGGCGAAACGGGCCTTTCTGCAATGCCCCCTCCGCCAACGAAAGAAGACAGCGATCGGATGCGCGAGAGCATTATGCGTTTTCGTACAGACGGTACGACTGTGGGTTTGGAAAAGAGTGTAAGACCTACAATTCGCGGTATCTCAACGATTGATCACGAGATATCGCGGCAAGAAACTCACGAGTCTGAGGCGCACAAAAAGAAAAGGGAATCAGAACGCCCCCGGAGAACTTCAACCGCAGTACCTCCGCCTTTTGATCCTACCTCAACTGACGGGGTTGCCGCGCCGCCGTCGCCGGAGCACACACCGCCCGTTGAGTTACTCCGCGTGAAATCTGATGTCGAGGAGCCAAAAACGGAAGTGGAGATCGTCCATGAGATGACAGACCACGTCGAGGAGATCAGTGAGGCGGATGTTGAGACGCCTCCCATGGAGACACGCAGTCCTCAAAGTCACTGGGAAGCGCAGGTGGCTAGCGAAAAAAATATTCGTACCGCTACTACGGAACCAGTTCTGACGTCCACCGATACCAAAGAACCTGAGAGTGAAATCAAAATGGACGCCGGACGGGTCTCGGCACCTACGAAACCCCCGCCTCGTGCAACGAGTGCAAGCCCTTCTTTGCCACTTTCGGCGCGACTCGCCCTGGATGGAGAGAGCCGTCCCGAACCGGACCAGGGCAAATCAATCAAATCTAGCCCCGAACCTGCCCCTCCAAAAATTGAAGTAAATCAGGCAGTGGACTCGAATTCGTCATCCGAAGCGGAAAAAGCGATAGATGCCCTTTGGGAAGAAAGGGCACCGACTCCTTTTCAATTACAAGCAGGCAAGGCAGACGCCGGCGCAAAGGTGGAGAGCCTCGCAAAAGAAGGCAAGACTCGCAAAGAAGACAAATTGGAAGTTCCTCTCGATGCAAAGTGGAAAACCCCACATAGTTCGGCGCAGAAATGGGCCGATAGGCGGCGTTTCAGTTTGGGTGGACAGATTCGTAGGAAGCCACAGCCTCTTGGAGTGATGATGGGTGTGCTCCTCGCCGGTTTAAGCGGTTGGGTATTAATGCAGGTGTTGCCTGGGCACGCGCCAAACATGGCGTCTCCCACAAACTGGGTGATGCAAGAAATCCATTATCGGGGCGCTCAGGTAGCTGGCGGTGTGGTCATCCTTGTCGGTTTGTTAATTTCGTTCAGGGCAGCGCTTTTTCGGCCAAGGAAGAGAGTGGTGTGTGGTACCTGCAGAGCGGAAGTGGTAGCTGAGTTAGAGCAATTCGCTCTGAAATGCTCCAACGGGAATCACATCGCTCGGATTCGCTACTCACCTCTAGTTCTGTTGTTTGTGGGGGTCGCGGCCGCATCGGTGATGGGCGCATTGCTGATCTTTTCATCCTTAACCGGTACTACGCCCTAAGAACGCTTTTTGTGTAGCAGTTTATTGATCACCGTCTGAGCTTCAAGTATTAGAGTTCTAAGCGTGTCCTTAAATTGGGGAGCCAAGGAGTAAAGAAAGAGCATTACGGGGACGCTGATTGCGAAGCCACATGCGAGGTCGACCCATGGCAGGCTAGAATCGAAGAGCCAATGCCGAAAGCTCTTGAGAAGAATGAAAGCTGCAGCAGAAATAAGCACATTCCAGAAATGGTTGGTCACAAAGTCGCGCGCGTTAATGAGGTTGCGACGTCCTGCTAGGAATACCAGAATTGTTTGAACACCAATGAATCCTGCAAGGCAGTAGCCGATCGTTACAGTCTTGAGTCCATACTGGATTGTGATGAGAAGACTACCGGTAAGGATTATGCCGTTAATGGCGTAGAAACCGGTTAGCCCTCGGAGGTCTGCAGACGCTACGTGCGCTAGGAAGCACATCATGGATGTTACGTGCACCCAAATATAGGGCGCGAGAATCACGAACAAGGGAGCAACTGCTGCCCACTTTGGTCCCATCAGCAGTGCGACCAATTCGTCGGCGTAGGCAGCGGCCGGAACAACGAATAACGAACAAGGGATCAGATAAAGCCGAAGAAGACGAGAAATTGTAGATCTAAATTCTTCTGGTTTGTCCGCGAGTCGAGAGAGAGTAGCCAGGTTGAAACGTTTGAAGCCGAAGAGGACCTTGCTCATAGGAAGAACCAATAGACCTTGAGCGCGTGTGTAAAAACCGAGAGATGCCGCTCCCAGCAGGCGTCCGATTAGCAGTCGGTCGACATTAGAAGTTACGTAGCTCAAGAAGCCACCGAGACTGAGGGTGCCGCCAAATTTTAGGTGTCCCTTGGTGCGTCCGAGGTGCGCCATCCGACCTGGAACAAATTTAGAGATTGAAAACGCACCAACCATGGTGACGGTTTCTAGTGTCATGGCGAATCCAATGATTGCCCAGGGACCAGCGCCGTATAAAGCCAGGAGTGTGGCCACACCAAAACCCGACAGCAAACCAGTAATCCTCCAGATTGCTAGCGCCTTGAAACGGAAGGCCCGTTGAGCCAGTGCGAGGGGTTGGAAACCAATACTGCTGATAATAAAAACTAGCGCGTAACCCATCATTAAAGGCACGACGAGCTCGGTGTCGAACCAGTAGGACACAAGGGGGCCCAGGGCAAGAGTTCCGCACGCGATGGTGACAGAAATCGCAAGGCCGATCCAAAACAAGTTGCTGGTATCTTGAGGGTCGAGGTTCTGTACTTGAAGCGTTGAGGTAGATAGTCCGAAGTCTTTGAAGATCGAACTCAGGCTAAAAACCGAGGCAGCCATTGCGGCGACGCCGTACTCACTGGGCAGTAGTAGCCGGCTGAGTACAACGACCTGGGCGAAGTGAACGAGCAGAGCCACACCCTGTTGAAGAAGGATGAATGGTCCCGAAGTCCGCTGGTGAGAAGTCGACAAGGCTGAGTCGTATCAGGAGCCAAGCTCTCGCAATGGCTCTCGATAAGTCCATTGCTCTTTTTCAGACTTCAGCCGTTCTCGATGAACTGCGATGGTTTTGCGCAGTCCAATTCGTAAAGGAGTCATTTCTCTACCCAAGATCTCGCGCATAAGTGAATTGTCGGGTTGTCGTCGAGTCATGTCGCCTTCTTTTAGGGCGGGTAGGTTGACAATGCGGGACTTCGAGTTGGTTTCCTCGATAATGACCTTGGCGAGATGCAACACGGTCATCTCGACGTCGCTACCTATATTTACAACGCGATCAGCCCATTTGTCGTTGTTCATCAGGTTAACCACAGTGTCGAGGTTGTCATCGACATAACAGAAGGTTCGAGTTTGTGACCCGTCTCCGTAGATAGTGATGTCATTGCCCTTAAGCGCAGCGTCGATGAATTTTGGGATCACAAAATCCGTGGTCTGGCGGGGCCCGTAGGTATTGAAGAAGCGAAAGATATTAAAGCTCAGTCCATATTCCGCGTGATAGGAGCGGCAAAAGGACTCTCCGAGGTTCTTGATAATGGCGTAGGGGAGTCGCGAGTTGAGCGGTGTGGTCTTCTCATGCTGGGGGAGTTCAACAGGCTCGCCGTAGACTTCCGACGAGGAAGAATAAAACACCCGTTTGACGCCGGTGTTTTTTGCCGCATCAAGTATGTTGCGAATCCCATCAACGTCGTTGAGAACGGCTACCGGGTTGTCTAAGGTTCGTTGGACTCCCACGACTGCAGCGTAATGAAAAACGAAATCGAATTTTCGCGATGTCATGATCTGAGTGACATCGGATTTGTTATTGGCGTCAGCTTTGATGAAGGTCCATCTCGGGTTGTCTTCTGGTGGAAGCTTAGACCGTGAGCCAGTGCTGAGATCGTCGAGAATCGTGACGTGGTTGGATTCGTCTTCCGCAAGACGGCATGCGAGTCCACCGCCGACGTTCCCCGCTCCCCCTGTTACTAGTATATTTCTCTTCATTGTTTTCCTAAACGTCCACCGAGGTGTCGTCGGTAGAACTTTGCGTTCAATTGAATTAGTGAGGATGCGGCGCGGCGCAGACGGGGAGGAATTCGGCCAACAAGTGGTCTCTTGTCGTTCAGAGCCGGAGCGAATTCGGTGGAACTATGTAGTGGCTGAAGGCTCTCTGCTTCGATTTTGGCCACTTCCCCAGGCATCCAATCCTCTAGTGCGTTGCCTAGGTGATAGACGTGATACCCCGGAGTTGACAATCGAAGGTAGCCAAGGTTGTCCGGTTCGGCATCAATATCTTGTTCTCCGTTTGATGCGCCGGCTAGTTTGGGTGTGTAGTGAAATTGTTGAAAGGCCGCAGTTCGAAACATTACTACGAAGTGGCCTGCACCTATCAAAGTTTCACAGGCAGGGGAGTCGAGTTTGAACTGCATCTTTTTTGTTTGAGCAGGGAAGTGTTCAGGAGCCTTTCCTATCGAGCTAAGAAACGAATCAATTTCTTGTTCTGATACGTATTTGCCTGAACGAAGTCGAAAATTAAGCAGACCGGTCAGCCAGGTCGTTCCGCATTTGTAAAACTGGTGGTTGGGCGCTGGGAATGGGGAAACCGCACCGACGCCGCGGTGAGCCAGGAATACTTCTTCCAATCGGCGCATCCAACCGTGGCGAAACAGAACATCGCAATCGGTCAGAGTGACAAAGGGCTCGTAACAAGCTTTGATTTCTGCCGCGACTGCGTCCGGCTTTCCTCGGTTCGTACTGTTTTGAATGTAGCGGTCGATTTGGCCAGATTCGATGTATGGGGCCAAGACCTGATCTACTTCGGGGATGCTGTCGTTGTTGATAACGGTGACCGACACCTGCTCCAAATCAATGGTGGCAAACAGCGTTCGAAAGCAAAGCTTTAAGGTTTCACTCGCCTCGCGGAAATATTCGTGGTTCGCGCCGATGTAGATGGGCACGATGATTCGATGGCGCTTGTATGGCTCTAGTTCAGGGCGCTTCTTGTGAGGGTTGGTTCCAACTCGCATGACTGAATGCCGATTCTTACAACGTTGTGGGTACTTACACCGCACATTTCCGCGGTAGGAAATGGGTAGGCTTCGAGGTCCTCGAGATCGTTTGAATCTTTTGTTCTGGGGAGTAAAGAAACGGAGAGGTTAGTGGCTCGTTAGCCAATCAATCGCAGAACTTTCGCGGGCGCGACCGATGCCGACATGCCCGCCACGCGGAAGCCATTCGACGATTGTTTCTTTGGGAGTGGATATGAGGTGGGGACGTAAAGAGCTGGCAGAGACCATGGGATCGTGTTCTGCGCAGAGGATTTGGGTGGGAGTCGTCAGCTCTGGGATCGCAAGATACGCGCTTTCCTTTGCGTAGTACTCCTGTGCCGACTTGTACCCAAAAAGAGGCGCAATGACTTTTTCGTCCCAGTCGAGAAGTGTACCGATGGACTCAGCTTCTTTTTTCGAGACGGGACCTTGATGTCTTTCCTCAAAGGCCGCATAGGCATCTTTGAGACCGCGTAGCACATGCCGGCGATAAGGGAACGCCCAAGGGGAATCAATGTGAATCTGACCTTTTGCGAGGTCCAGGGGAGCACAAATTGTGAGGAGGGCAGTGAGCTCCTTGGGATGGTTTTTCGCAGCCCAGAGTGAAGCGTGGCCCCCCATAGAAAAACCTACCAGCCATTTCCGTTTGAATTTTGCAACTTGCTCATCTCTTAGCGCTAGGACGATGTCGTCGTACAAACCAGCATGATGCAAGCTTGCGCCTTTGCGATCTGCACCCCGCAAGTTCAGACGAAGAACGGTATGGCCACGTTCGTAGAGGAGGTTCGTTAGGCGAATTACATATTCACTCTCCGCACATCCTCCCAAGCCGTGGACGAGTACTGCAATACCCTGAGCATTGGGGGCATGAGAGATGAGCCCCGTTACTTTTATCTTTGCATCAACAAGGGGATCCGTTGTTTCTACGGACCAATTTTCCGACGGCGGTCCCGTCTCCGGAAAGAAAACGGAGCGGACAACGGGAGCCACGGTATAAAGATGACCTTCTGCTGCTCCAAGTGCATGGCGGATATTGCTCAACACGGACCTTCCCTTTAGCATGGGGCCTTGGGATCCTTCCTCAATAAGATTGAAAGACTCCTAGTTTTCGCTAACTGGGTGCCTGTTCCCGACTTTCCGCGCTCACGAAAAGTTTTGGCTGAGGATGTTCATCTTACGTCTTCCGATGGCGTCGCCCTTCATGGGGCCTACTACCAGTGTCCAGAAACTATCGAAACACCACTGAGCGCGAGACCGACCGTTTTGTTTTTTCATGGCAACGCTGGTGATGTCGTGCGTTGGAGTCATGTCGCAATCCGATGGCAGAACGCGCTAGGGGCCAATGTTCTTCTTCTCGACTATCGTGGATATGGAAAAAGTGAAGGGACTCCTAGCGAAGAGGGCGTCTATTTGGATAGCCGGGCCGCGTATAGATGGTTGATCGACGAAAAAAAAGTCGAAGGCCCCAACCTAATTATCGCAGGTCAGTCTTTAGGTGGAGCCATAGCAGCTGAGCTCGCTACCTCGGGGGATGCGGATCATGCGGGTCTTGTCCTTGAAAGTACGTTTTCAGAACTAAACGCTGTAGGAGATAAAGCCTTGTCAATGCTCACGAGATTTTGGCAGCGACAGTTTTGGTTTCCGACCAGCGCTAGACTTACGGGATACCAAAAGCCCCTACTACTATCTCACGGCGGCCGCGACCTCCTCATTCCTAAGGGGCATGCAAACAAATTGGAGACACTCACGTCCGGCCCCTGCCTTTTGCTTTCGTACCCTAAAATGGGACATCACGACAGGCGTCGTGAAGACTATGAAAGATCTGCTCGAGTGTTTTTCGTCGAACACCTGAGCGCGAAAACCTAGCGGTAACCCTCGGCCTGTAGGCTGAAGAGTCGAGCGTAGCGGCCTTTCCTGCCCATCAGGTCCGAATGTGTGCCCTCTTCGAGGATTTCACCTTTGTCGAGAACCACAATTCGATCTGCCATACGTACCGTAGAAAAGCGGTGAGAGATTACGATTGCCATTTGTGAAGCGGTTACTTCACGGAAGTGCTCGAAGATTTGTACCTCGGCCTCCGCATCCATAGAAGCGGTTGGCTCGTCAAGTACAAGCACGTCAGCCGTGCCTCGCATAAAGGCTCGGGAGAGAGCGACCTTTTGCCACTGACCCAGGGACAGTTCGCGTCCACCACGGAACCAGCGGCCCAACTGCGTTCGGTAGCCTTCCGGTAGATCTTTTACAAAGGGTTCAGCCATGCCTAGTTCACCGGCTGCGCGCCAAGCCTCTTCGTCCTCAAGTCGTGCCACATGGCCGACACCGATGTTTTCCCCTACCGTGAATTGGTAGCGAACGAAGTCTTGGAAGATAACGCCGACTCGTTCTCTAAGCGCGAGCACATCCCAATCTCGCAAGTCGGTCCCGTCAAGAAGAACTCGCCCGGTCTCAGGAAGGTAGAGGCGTGTTAGAAGTTTAATAAGAGTGGTCTTACCTGAGCCGTTCTCTCCGACTAGAGCTAGCTTTTCGCCTGGCTTAATATGAAAGGAGATACCAGACACAGCCGGAGTCTCGGCGCCTGGGTAAGTGAAGGAAACTTCTTCAAAGCGGATCCCATCACCAGGTTTTTCTCCTGCTGTTGCATTGCCCTTTTTGTTCGGAACCTCGGCTTCTAAGAACTCATAGAGGTTTGAGAGGTAGAGGTTGTCCTCATATAGGCCCCCGATAGCGCTAAGTGAGGCAGATAACGCCGATTGTCCCTGCTTGAAAACCATGACGTACATGGTCATTGCACCCAGTGAAATTCTACCGAGAATGGTCGCCCATACGATCCAAACATAGGCGCCATAAAAAGCAGCGGTTGATAGGAGACCGAGTATGTAGCCCCAAAAACCCCGGCGTAGGGTGAGGCTTCTGTCTTCTGCATAGAGTTTATGAAAAATGGCCGTGTACTTGCCGAGAAGGGCGGGGCCTAGTCCATAGAGCATTACTTCCTTCGCGTAGTGATCGTTGGCAAGTACACTCTCAAGGTACATCTGTTGTCGGCTCTCGTGTGTACGCCAACGAAATAAACGGAAGGCCTCTCCTGAGTACTTGGTTTCCGCGAAGAAGGCTGGGAGTGACGCCAGCGCTAGAGCGCCCACCGCGAGGGGAGAGAATTGCAGAAGCAATGCACCATAAGAGAACAGGGAAATCGTATTTTGTATCAGCCCGAAAGTTCTGGTTACGAGACTCAGAGGCCGAGAGCTTGCTTCTCTCCGTGCGCGAGTCATTTTGTCGTAGAACTCAGAATCTTCAAAGTGGGTGAGATCCAGGGCTAAAGCTTTCTCCAGCACCATGCGATTTACGCGGTGCCCGAGTTGGGCTCTTAGAAGCGACTGGCAAACAGAGATAAGTCGTTGAGTTCCTGCGAGAGCGATGACTAGCCCCGCTTCAGCCAAGACAAACTGAACCGCGGTGTCCTTATCAGCTTCTAGCCCCGTTTGCGCAGCGAGGACAACGGAATCTACGAGCCATTTTCCGACGTATGCAATGGCAGCAGGTAATAGACCTGCGAGAAGGCTCGCGAGACTCATGAGAACGAGAAGCTTTTTGTTGGTCTGCCAAACCAAACCAATCGCGCGCCCGGTGTACTGAAAGACGCCGGCCGAGCTTTTGAGGAATCCAGCCTCTTTTTTGGTCTCGGGAATCGCGTGCGGAGCTACCACAGGGAGACCCTACCTGATAGCCTCCACGCGTGGAACCGTCCATTGACAACGACCAGATTCAAAAATTGCTCACACCACTACGGTTAGCGAACGCCAAGACGGCGGAGCAGTACCCTGTGGAGACCGGGAAACGGCAACCTGTGCATACTGTGTACGGGGGCGCTCATCTCTTTACTGCCGATTTGGCAGCTAAACTAGGCAAAGTGGCCCTCGCTAATTTGGAGAGGTACGGAGGAGGTGCAAATGCGTTCTTTACCGCTGCAAGCATCCCTTGTCCGCCCGATCTGATTGACCAGGTATACGCCAGCGTCAAAGAGAAATTGGTTAGGGAGCCTGTTGAGGACTTTCGCATCGACTTTGAGGACGGCTATGGAAACCGATCTGATTCGGAAGAAGACGGTCACGCTCAATCCGCTGCACTCGAAGTCGCAAAAGGAATGAAGCAAGGTAGTTTGCCTCCATTCATTGGAATTCGAATCAAAACGATGTCTGATGAACTCTGCGCTCGATCGCTTCGGACAATGGATATTTTCATTTCTTCGTTAGTCCAAGAGACTGGCGGAAAGTTGCCCGATAACTTTGTAGTGACGCTACCTAAAATTCTAAATACGGCCCAGGTCACTATTTTGGTTGAGGCTTTCATCGCACTCGAGCAAAAACTCTCCCTTCCGAGTGGGGCTCTCAAGATGGAGTTTATGGTTGAGACTCCGCAGTCGATTTTATCGCCGAATGGTGGGTGCAACCTGCCGATCCTTTTGGAAGCGGCAGAGGGGCGTTGCATTGGTGCTCATTTTGGGACCTATGACTATACGGCACTTTGCAATATCACGGCAGATCATCAAGCCATGGACAACGCAGTGTGCGACTTTGCCAAGCACATGATGCAGGTGAGTTTGGCTCCGCGCGGATTAATGCTTTCCGACGGAGCAACCAATATCATGCCGGTCCCTAAACACCGCGCTAGTGGTAGTGAAACCATTTCTCCGGAGCAAGAAAGAGCTAATATGGAGAGTGTTACGGGCGCTTGGCGCCTCCACGCGAGTCACATTAGGCACTCTCTGGTTCACGGCTTTTACCAAGGTTGGGATCTTCATCCCGCCCAGCTTCCAACCAGATATGCTTCGGTCTATGCGTTCTTCTTGGAAGGGTTTGACTCTGCGGCCGAGCGTCTCAGTAACTTTGTACAGAAAGCAGCCCAGGCGACGCTGGTAGGAGATGTCTTTGACGACGCTGCGACAGGGCAGGGTCTTCTCAATTACTTCTTACGGGGAATCAACTGCGGTGCCTTTGACGAAGCACGAGTCATGAAAGCGGTCGGACTCACCCAAGATGAAATCCGAAGCCGCTCTTTTTTGACCATCTTGGCTAACCGTAAGAGCTAGCTCAAACGCAAATGAGCACGGAGCACCCATCGTGTTCGTCGGAACCGTCGGCGCATTCGGGGTTTTGATCGCATTCGATCCCGCCAGGTACTACTTCACCGTCGTTGCAGTTGAAAGCGGGGCAGCCAGCCTCGTCAGAGCCATCGGTGCAATCTTCGTCGCCATCGCATTCGCGAAGCAACGGCACTCTGCCACCATCGTTGCAATCGAAGCTCAGTTCCAAACAGGCAATCTGGCAAGCTTCTAAGCGTTGCGAAATTATTTCGTTACAAATCAAGTCGTCGAGTTCTTCGCAACTGGATTCATTGAAGCAATTTACAACACAGACATCTGCAGCATTCGGCGAGGTTGAGGTGAAATTGAGTGCGCCTTCACTGAAAATTCCACAGTCTCGCACTTTGTCGCGAACCGCATCAATCACGACGTTTCCGTTGCCATTGTTGTCGCCGCCGTTGCTGTCGTCGCAAGCGGCAAAGGAAAAGAGTACTGTTAGCAATAAGATCTTAGCCATGCTCGGTAGAGTAGGCGAACGCGGTCCTCCGCACAAAAGCGAGGGCAAGAAAAATGGCGAGCCAGCTACCACCGGAGTGGTCTCCTGTGTCGCAGCCACCGCCTGAAGCTTGGAGGGCGAATAACGGGACATCCATGGATGCTTCATACAGCCAATCCCTTACCACGTCGGTGCGGGCATAAATCGTGGCGAACCCTTCAGCACAGGGTACGTCGGCATCGAATGGTTCTGGTCCGCTAAAAGCATCTGTTCGTGATGCGATGCCAACCACAATTGGACCGTCTTCCGTTTCCAGCATCAACGGCCCGCCGGAATCGCCTTGGCAGACTCGCCCGGCTGTTTCACTGCGGACCGATATTTCGGTCCCTTCAACGCACCCTAGACATTCTTCTGAAGTAATTTGCACAGCAAGTTCTCGGAGCCTGCCATCGTTCAACTCGGCCTCGGAGTCGGACGCTCCAAATCCAACTGCCCTGAGCTCGGAGCCTTCGTCGAGGGAAACACCCGATCCGACGACCGCTGGAGCTTCGGATGAATCTTTCTCCAAATACACAATTGCGTGGTCAAAGGGGTATTGAAAAGAGAGACGGAAAGCGTCGAGGCTTTCCTGATCTTCGACAGGTGCATTTTCGAAGTCCCGTTTGATATTCGCGCGAATTCCATCGAGAACCTCGGGATGCAATCGGTAACCAAGCCCGCGAATGACTTCCCCGCCTGATTGAGTTACGTCTGTCTTACCGATGGCAACCGTAATGCGGAGTTCTCGTTCCTCGGAGATTGTAGAAAACAGGGAGTCTAAAATACTGTCAATATCGTTATGGTCTTCGCCCTGTACACGATCGAAAGCCTCTCGGTACTCGGTTCCAAAAAAACAGTGAGCGGCTGTGGCTACAGTGCTAGGAGTAAGTAAAAAACCAGAGCACGAGCCACCGTCGTACTGAAGGGCTACGACCATAGGCCAGTCACCTTCAGATGCTAGCGTTCCACCAACGATTTCCTGGGATGACTCTTCCAAGTCGGAGGTCTGCCCAAAGGCGACAGATGAGTTTAAAATGACCCCAAACAGGAGGGGTTTTATGACAGAAGCGAGACGCACCTCTATCTATAACGCAATGGGCGTACCAGCCGATTGTGCAACCAAAACAGGGGTTTGTGTTGTCTGGCCTCTTCGAAAACCGGAAAAAGTTAGGTCCGGTGACGGCTTCGGTTGCCTACGTGCGCTCGGAAAATCCTAGCTTCCTCGATAGGTTGAATAACCATATGGATTGAGTAGCAAGGGTACATGAAAGTGTTCGCCCGGATTTTCGACGCGAAACTGGATTTGAACCGATGGGTAGAACGCGCTCGTCTTGGATTTCCTAAAGTACTCGCCGACTTCGAAAGAAATTCGATAGGTTCCCTTTTGACACTCGTTTACCAAGGGCTCGGTTCGACCGTCTTGGTTCGTAGTTCCGGAACCAATCTTCGCCCAATTTTCCCCGTTTGCAAATTCCAAGGTCACCTGGACGCCACTAGCTGGTCGTCCTAGTGACGTGTCTAGAATGTGTGTTGTTATTCCGCTCATTTTCGCAACCATTTCTCCAGCCGCAGCGCTGTGATTTTCATATGCTCCTGGGCAACATTTTTGAGTTCATTTTCTTTTGTATTTGCCAATCTCTCATTTAAGTGGCCGAGCATTTGTTTCGCGGATTTCCCACTGGCAAAGACAAGAAAAACAAAGCCGAATTTGCTTTCGTACTCTTTGTTCTTGGCTCGAAGTGCTTCGAGGGTTTCCGCCTCCGCACCCGCGACCCCACTCTGCTCTTCTGCAGACTGTTTTTCGTTGGTTTTGTCGCCAATCCGTGGGTGGGCGGCGCAAGCCTCCAGCAAATCGCGTTCCTCGAGATTCAGGAACGCTGACTCTGACGTGCTTGCTATCTCCGCGAAACTCGCGAACGGGCGCTTTTTCATGACGAGCGCTGCCCATTTTTTACTTGCACAGGCGTTGGCCAAGTTGGTCTGCAGCGTTTGTTCGTCGGCGTGGTTGATCTTCCCAAGGCCTATTAGAAGATCTCGGCTTCTAGCAGTGCGGCCCCACGCCCGAAGGCGGCTTATGCCTCCGTCGGGAAAAATTTTAAGTCGCAAATGTGTAATGCTACCAAGGTTTGAGAGCTCCCTTTCGAAGCGGTGACTCTGGTGAGGGCGCAGTTGCGTTTCGGGTAGAAGCGGCTTCCAGTGCTTGTCATCGCGAAGTTCCGACACAGTGAGCCCGGCACCGTTTGAGGACTCGACAATACATGTTCCCGGAGAATTTCCGCGAAAGTGAAGGGTGTCGATGTCAAGGCGCGAAATGGTTCCAGGCGTTGCGAGTTTTATGGTTGCCCAGTCGTGACCGGGCCCGCGGCGTCTTTTTGTCTCCCAACCCTCGGCCATGTTTTTGGCCCGCCCTGGGACTAGCAGGTTCTTGGCGTCACCAAAATACATATCGCTGCAGTCGATAGCGGTACCGCCGTTTTCCAATGCTGCCATATCTACTAGCTCGCCCGAGTGATCGAGCGAATCCCAGTTGGGGGTGGGCTCCCCCAAGACTCGCAAACGAGCGACTCCGCCATCGGGGAAAATTCGTAGAAGGATGTGAGTGAAAGACTCAACCTGTTTGACAGGAAACGAGTGGACCGTGTCCCCTTTTAGGTCTTTCTGTCCGGTAAGTGGAATCCAGCGGTTGCTCTCAGAGAGTAGTTGTTTGGCACTTGGGTTGTCTTTTCTGTTGCAGCCAAAGAGCTTGCATGATTCTGGAAAATTTCCGGTGAAATGCGCCGTGTCGACTACGATTTCATGGACGCGACCAGGGACGCCGAGTTTCACAAGGGCTTCGTCGTGCCCTGGGCTTCGTCGTCGTCGACTTTCCCACCCATCCATCCATTTTCCTGTGGGTACGTACTTGTCGGGAATGAAAACCGGCGCCTTGGTCAAAAGGAGGTTGTCCCCAGGTGCGAAGTACTCATCGGACACAGCCATGACTGATCCGCCCATGCGGATAGAGGCAAGGTCGATGTACGGAGACATGGTTTCAGTATCTTTGGTCATAGGCGTTTCACAGTTTTTCCTGTGGGGGACTCGAGTAGAGCACCATTTTGATAAATTGGCTTCCCACGGAGATAGGTGGCGGTCACCGCGCCGAATAGTTTTTGGTCTTTATACGGAGTTACTGGATGCTTATGTTCCAGGTCCTCGGGCAGAACGGAAAATTGTTCGTCGGGGCGAAAGAAAACGATATCGGCATCCTTGCCAATTGCGATTGCACCTTTGTCGGAGAGCCCTGCAAGTTCGGCAGGAGTGGCGCTCATTCGTTCCACCAAATTCGCTAGACTGGCTCCGCGCCGCCGCACCCCTGTCCAAGCGATCGCGAATGCTAGCTGGAGCGAAGCGATGCCGCCCCAAGCCTCTAGGAAATTCCCATCTTCCATACGCTTTAGCTCAGGGGTGCACGGGCTGTGATCCGAGACGATCATGTCGAGGGTTCCATTTTCTGTTGCCAACCAGAGCTTTTCTTGGTGGCTCGCTTCGCGGATCGGCGGCGCGCATTTAAACGCTGTGTGGCCGTCGGGGATTTCTTCTGCTCTGAAATGAAGATAGTGAGGGCATGTTTCTGCGGTAACCGGCAGATGATTATCCTTGGCCGCATGAAGAAGTGGAAGTCCAGAAGCCGATGCATGGTGCACAATGTGAACCCGCGCGCCAGTTTGCTCTGCCAGACGTATCATCATAGCAACTGCCTCGTCTTCAGCTCGCGCGGGTCGCGATGCGAGATAGCTTAGGTATCGCACTGGACTCGCGTCTCGATGTTGAGCTTCGGCTTCGGCAAGAGGGCCGGGCAGTTCAGCGTGAACAAGAAGCGGGTGCGGTTCTGATGCAAGCTGTTCCATCGCCGGGATTAGATCCGGTTCGGTGATGTGCGGAAATTCATCGACACCCGACGGCGACAAAAAACATTTGAATCCGCAAATCCCGGCCTGCTTCATGGCCGCCAATTCGCCGGTGTTTCCTGGAATGACTCCGCCCCAGAAACCAACGTCCACCCAAAGCTGATTCTGTGCAGCTGCGCGTTTTTCCTCCAGCGCCTTTAGGCTGGTGGTTGCGGGAATGCTGTTTAACGGCATATCCACCAAGGTAGTCACTCCGGCCTTGGCCGCAGCTCGGGTTGCAGTTCGAAACCCCTCCCATTCTGTGCGGCCAGGTTCGTTGATATGAACGTGAGAATCGACAAGTCCCGGAATGACATAAGCGTCCCCGGCATCATCGAGGGGCACGTTGTCTGGACCTTTCCCAAAAGGTTCAATGGCCACAATTTTCCCGCGGGAGACCAAAATCGAAGCGGGCTGAAATTGGCCCTCAAGCAATACGCGCTTTCCCTGCACGATTCGGTCGTAACTCACAGCAGCCGAGCCTATATCCTTGCTGGTGAATCACCAACACTCATCGCTGAAACGCGATTCTGGTGGTAGGTTCCCGCGCAGTGGCAGAGCGAAGAGGGTTCCAAAAACTATTGGTGGCGAACCGCGGCGAAGTGGCAGCGCGGATTGGGCGCACTTGCGACCTATTGGGAATCGCCCCGGTTTTTGCCGTATCCGAAGCGGATGCCAATGCTCCCTATACGAAGGGGCGCGAGACGGTTTGTATCGGTCCGGCCCGGTCCTCTGAAAGCTACCTCGCTGTTGAGCGAATCGTTCAAGCCGCCGCTCAAACACAGTGTTCGGCGCTTCATCCAGGTTGGGGGTTCCTTTCTGAGAATCCGTTGTTACCGAGTCTTTGCCGAAACTACGGAATTGCATTTATTGGGCCTCCTGCCCACGTGATTGCACTTATGGGTACAAAGAGCCCAGCGAAGCGAGCCATGGCGGAGGCGGGACTCCAGTTGATTCCGGGAAGCGATGGTCCGGTCGCAACAGTTCAGGTTGCTAAGTCTGTTTGTAAAGAGATCGGCTTTCCTGTCTTGGTTAAAGCCGAGTGCGGCGGTGGTGGTCGCGGCATGCGTATTGCCCGAAACGATTCTGAAGTGGAGGCAGCATTTGTTGAGGCCACGGGGGAATCGAAAGCCGCGTTTGGCGACGCGCGTGTCTACTTGGAAAAGCTCATCGAAAAAGGGCGCCATATCGAGATCCAAATAATGGCCGACACCCATGGCAACGCGGTTCATTTGGGCGAAAGAGATTGCACCGTGCAACGCAACCACCAAAAGTTGATCGAAGAGTCTCCATCTCCAGTCTTGTCCAAAGAAGAGCGCGAAAAGACACTCGAGGCAGCTGTCAAAGCTGCGAAAGCAATTGGCTACGTGGGTGCAGGCACTTTCGAATTCTTACTGGACGAAGATGGCGTTCTCCGTTTCATGGAAATGAACACCCGACTCCAAGTCGAGCATTCGGTGACCGAAATGCGCTGCGGTTTGGACCTAGTGGCGGAGCAGATTCGGGTAGCAGAAGGGCAAGAGCTCTCCATCAAACAGAAAGATGTGGTTTTGAAGGGGCATGCGATCGAGTGTCGAATTAATGCTGAAGACCCAGCGCAAAATTTCGCTCCATGTCCAGGTAAAATAGAAGAATGGGCTACGCCAGATGGACCAACACTGCGAGTAGACACTCACGTGGAGTCTGGCTATGTGGTGCCGCCCCATTACGATAGTTTGATAGCGAAAATAATTGCCTACGGTGATGATCGCGAGACTGCTATTGAGAACCTCTCGGAAGCGTTAGCAAAAACAACGTGCAGGGGGGTCAAAACCACGATTCCCATGCATAGCGCCGTTCTTGGGTCGAAGGAGTTTCGAGAGAGTCGCTACTTTGCCGGTGAGATACCCGGTTGGAGACCACAAAAGCCAGGTGGAAAGTAACTATGTCCCACGTCCCTCTAGTGCCCATTGGGCAGGTGATTTCAGAAAACGACCGAGCAAACGCTAGCGCGGTTGATAGTGAGAAACTGGCGAAGGTTGAACAAACCCTCGCCCAGCGTCGAGAAGAAGTTCATCAAGGTTGGGGAGAGAAGTACCAGAAACGAGTCCATGACAAGGGCAAGTTGACTAGTCGTGAGCGAGTGGATCTGCTTATCGATCCAGGAACGAAAATTTATGAGTTCGGTACGTTTGTAAATTACGGAGACGAATACGCCGGAGGCGTTCGCTCGCCGGCCGCAGGAGTTGTGACCTGTATCGCGCGTATCGAGAATAGACTCGCAGTGGTCATTGCGAACGACAACACCGTAGCATCGGGCGCTTGGTGGCCTCGAACGCCCGAGAAAATTCAGCGAGCTCAACAAGTGGCTTTAAAACTCGGTTTGCCAACCATATACCTCGTCGATTGTAGCGGGCTTTTTCTTCCTGAGCAGTCACGTTCTTTCCCGGGGGCCAAGGGCGCAGGTCACATATTTAAGATGAATAGCCTGCTAAGTGCCAAAGGAGTACCGCAAATAGCAGGGGTCTTCGGTGACTGTATCGCTGGAGGCGGCTACATGCCTATCATCTCGGACCGCGTATATATGACCGAGCAGGCGTATATGGTCATCGCCGGTGCTGCCTTAATCAAAGGTGCAAAGAGCCAGAAGATGACTTCGCTTAGTATCGGTGGTGCTGAGGTCCATGTGCATCAGTCTGGTTGCGCGGATGTACGCGTTCCCGATGACCAGGCATTGCTAGTGGGCATTCGCAAGGAGATGGCGCGCCTTCCTTCGTCCGGGGCTGACTTTTACCGAGCTGGGCTTCCGGGAATAGCACCGAGTTTTCAAGGACTCGGAGAGCTGATACCCGTGGACCATCGTAGAGCTTACGATGCCAAAGGGGTGCTAGCACGACTCTGCGATCAGAGCTTGTTCTGGGAAGTGCTTCCGGAGGTGGGGCCAGAGATGATCTGCGGAGTGGGTCGCGTAGGCGGTTTGTACGCGGGGTTCGTTATTAACAGGCAAGGTCTTGTTGATGGGCCTAACGGCAAACGCCCCTCCGGGATTTTGTACCGCGGCGGTATTGCCAAGGTAAGTGCGTTTTCTCAGGCCTGCAACAGTGATGGGATTCCTTTGATTTGGCTGCAGGATATCTCTGGCTTTGATATCGGCCGGGAGGCTGAGCGCAATGGGTTATTGGCGTACGGGTCAAACCTCATTTACACGAACAGCACCAACGAGACCCCCATGTTCACTGTGCTGTTGCGAAAAGCGTCTGGGGCTGGTTATTACGCGATGAATGGTCTGCCCTACGACCCCGTTCTGCAGCTCTCCACTTCTATTTCTCGTCTAAGTGTCATGGAAGGCCGGACTCTGGCTATTGCTGCCTACAACACGAAGCTCGATGATGATTTTGAAATAGTCGCGACCGACCCAGCCGAGCGGAAGAAGATAGAAGACGGGATGCGCCAAACCGAGGCGCGTATTGAAAAGGACATGGATCCATTTATTGCGGCTAAGCAAATGGACACCGATGAAATAGTACAGCTTGATGAAGTCAGGCCCTGGCTCGAGATTTTGGTTGAGGCTAGCTATCAGTCGACTTCCTTGCGGCGGATCAAGAACCCCAGAATCTGGTCGCTTCACGACCTGCGGGTTCTTACGGGGGAGGTCGACGGATGAGGAAAACAACGGCAAAGCACACGCTCATCGACGAGAAAGAACGAGTTCTTTCGCCGGAAGTTGGTATTTGGCAACCTCTTCTTAGTGTCGGGGCGCGTGTAGCTCCAGGGCAAGCACTTGGCCGAATTCGCTGTTTGGGAAGCCAGTTTGAAATTGTGAGCCCGATTGCAGGAGAAGTCGTAGACATCAAGAAAAGTGAAGTTTCCTTACAATTTGGCGAAGCTCTGGCAACCGTTGCGAAGGCTAAAACTGACGAAGAACAGTCGAAGCAAGAGAAAACACGAGGCAAAGCAACGATCGTCTTTGCTGCTCCTACCAGCGGGCGTTTCTACATTCGTCCAGCGCCCGACAAGCCAGAATTTGTTACCGCTGGTAGCGAGATCAAAAAGGGCGATGTCGTCTGCATATTGGAAGTGATGAAGACTTTCAATCGCATCGAGTACGACGGCGTCCAACTTCCAGACTCAGTACGCATCGAAAAAGTCCTAGTGGAGGACGGCGCAGACGTTGAGCAGGGGCAGGACCTGTTTGCGTTGACCCCGCTCTGACCCGAACTATGGCTCTCTGGCTCGAGTCGTTGCCGGGCGACTCATTTTGCGCCTATTAGCACGCCCTGGAATCTGGTTTGGCTCGATAAAGACAGTGAATTATGGGGGCGCGGCGTGGGAGCAGTGGCACCGATATTGCCCTATTAAGGCCCATGACCCGTAGCGTGATTTCACTTTCCGTGGCTGCTCTCTTGGTGGTGGGCCCCGTCGCTTCTACCGCTAGCCGTTCAGGGGTTGCCCACGCAGCGTCGTCTCGCGCCAGCAAACGCAGAGCAAAAGCAAAACGGTTGAAGCAACGCAAAAAGCGGCTGGCCAAGAAAAATGCGATTCTTCAACGGAATTCAACGCCAACTCTGCGCGCCCGACTTAACGTCGAGAAGCGAAAGGACGCAACTTCACGTGGTGAGAATCCGTTTACCAGACCAGGTCGTGTCGGAGCTTCCAACCGCGGCGCCAAAATCGAGTCCCGCGCCAAAGCGCTAAAAGAAGCGCAAGGCACTAAGGCCGACGAACTTGCGGCTCTCGACGCGCTGGAAGCAGAGCTCGATAAAGATCTTTCGTACGAGCAAAAACGCGCAACGATAGCAGCTACTGTAGAGAGCTGGATTGCTCCAAGTCTACCAAAGGGTGTTGAAATACGTGCGGTTGTTGAGCCCCATCAAGACTCTCACAGCCCAAGGCATTCGATAATGGGTAGAGGCCATTGGCGCGTTAGGACATTTAGAATGCTGCCAAAAACCGCGAATCCATTTCGCCTTGCCTACCACTTGGTCGCAAGCGCACTGGATTCGAAGAGTAATTCGAGTTTTCTCGTTGGGCTAAGTAAAGATGGAAATGTTCCCTATGCGGTTGGCGCCTCACAAGGCATGACCCTCGCAACGAGAACGTTGCGGACTATTCGAAAAATTATTCCCGCACGCGAGCTCTTCTACAATACCGTGACTACGGAGCGTGGCCGTTGGGCTTTAGCGGGAATCGCGATGTCATTTGGAACACTCGCCATGAGTTGGTTCGGTGTCGAGGGGTTTAGTTTCGAAAAGACAGGAAGTGTCCTGGCTGCACTCAAGACAATCGGAACCGTAGGAGTTGGCGGAGCAATCGTTAACGCTTACCAAATGCGAAATGAAGCAACACGCAAAGCTCTTAAAGAAACGTTTGCCTGGGTAAAAGCGCAGAACACGGCAGAGACGCCTCAATTCCCTGGCTTTCGCACCGTTTACGCTCAATTCGAAAGAAAACTCAAGAAAATCTCTCCAAGCACTCGGCCTCTTAGTCGAGGCGACTTTCAAAGAATTGCTCGTCTCGAGGAGCTTCCTAGTCGTACCAAGGCTGCTGATGCTTCTGAACTGAAAGCTTCTATTGACGACCTGCGCACCGGAATCGAAACCGGTGCGGCAGACGTGGACAGGCGCCACAAACGCCTCCAGCGCGAGATGGAACTAGCATTCGGATTTGAAGGAGGTGGATTCGCCGCAGCCAGTTTGATTGAAGAACAGCTTGCAGAACATACACCCGATGGAATTTCAGTAGAGGTTGTCGCAGAGACAAACCAAGTGAGCCACCACCCTCGCCATGCGGTTTTGGGCGAAGGGCTGTTCCGTGTCCGAGCCAAGCGAGTTAGCGATAAAAATGCTTCTCTGTTTCAACGTGGAATCAACGTGATCGCGTCTCAGTTGGATGGGCGCTTGAACGCGCAGTACCTTGTACGCGTCTCAAAAGGTTCAGGTCTGGTGGTTGGAAAACCTCGCAGTATGACAATGTTAGCAAGGGCCAAGCGAGTCTTTGGCTTCTTTGTTCCAGCTAGAGAAATCGCACATCAAGCGATGAACACCGATCTTGGTAAGGTTGCGCTAGGAGCTATCGTGATTGGAACTGTATCTGCAATTACGCAATTCCTTAGCGGAGGAGATCTACTCTCCATGAGTGACGACAAGCGGATTGGTGATCTAATGAAGTGGTTCGCTGCAGGCGGAATTTTTACGACGTACATCCAGGCACATTTCTTTCGCGCCAAGGTCCGCGATGACGCCATGACCAAAACATTGGACGCAGTGCGTGAAAGAGCAAAAAAGGGCCGATTCCGCGGAATCAACTTAGTTTTTGGTGAGCTTGAAGCAGCAACCCGAGAGGAATCTCCGTGGTCTGTACCTGAGGACATCTTTGCTCTTCAGGAGAGCTTGCGTACTGCACCAGAACTTCCACTTCGGCCTCGAAAGTATGTTGCTCCCAAGATGGCGCCGACCATGAAGAGAATGGCCAAAATAGCCAAGAGCTCAAAGTAAGCATCAGGAAACAAAGGTTAACGATCAGGGATCGTAACAATCTGAAAACACTGGCCTCTGGTTTCGCGGAGGGTACAGATAAATCTCGTAAATCTTCCGTTGAGACCTGTGACTGCCTGAGTGGCGCTAAATCTCGACGAGAGGGCGGAAACACACGTATATAGCCCCCCATGGCCGCTACGAAGACGTTCTCTCTGGAAAAATTTTCGCGTGACTTTATGGGGTTGTCTCGAAGCGACTCAGTTTTCACTCTGAGTGGCAGCGAAGAACAACGGCGTCGAGTTTATTTGGATACGACAGCGACATCGCTGATGCCCAGGCAAGTATGGCAAGGCCTTGAAGCCTATCTAGACGCCGCATCAGCAAATTCTCATACCTATGTTCATCGCGCCGGTCGCGACACGACATACGCTATTGAGGAAAGCCGAGACGCTATAGGACGCTTGGTTTCGTATGATCCCGAAAAAGACGTAGTTCTATTTACTTCCAATGGAGCAACAGGCGCGGTTAATTTTTTGGCTCGCGCTCTCTTTCCCCCGGAATTGCGCAGTGTGATTAAGCGTTTCCCTGGCGGCGCTCCGAAGCAGTTTGTTGACAGTCTGAAAGCTGTTTTATCAACACCGGCGGTAGAAGCCGTGGATGAGTTGATTGCGCGGCCTCTGATCGTAACTACGAGAATGGAGCATCACAGCAACTTGCTCCCTTGGTTCGAAGCCGTGGGCCGAGATAACGTGCGAATCGTAGAGACCCTGGAAGACGGCACTCTAGATTTTGAACAGTTGAAGAGCATAATGGCCAAGGAAGGCGATCGTGTTCGATTAGTCGCGGTGATCGGCCTGTCTAATGTGACAGGGATTCCAACGCCGGTACATGAAATCGCAAAAGTGGCCCACAAATATGGTGCTCAAATCATGGTGGATGGAGCGCAATGGGTTCCTCATACCCGCGTCGAAATGCATCCAAAAGATGACAAGGAAGCGTGCATCGATTACTTGGTTCTGTCTGGACACAAATTATATGCGCCGGGAAGCAGGGGAGCTCTTATAGGTTGTCTCGAGACTCTTTCCTGCCGCCGTTGCGTCTCCGACGTCGGGGGAGGAATGGTGGAATTCGTAACAATGGAGGATTTCCAGCTCAAGGATGAAGTAACCGCAAGAGAGGAAGCTGGAACGCCGAATATCTTAGGCTCTATCGCCATGGGGTTAGTGGCTGAGCTCTTGATGTCGGTTGGGATGGATAAGATCGCCGAGGCCGAGCATTCCCTTACTTCAAAATTACTATCAGAGCTTAACGACATTGAAGAAGTTAAAGTTTATGGCGACGCCGATCTTGATAGTGTCCCACGAGCGGGTGTTGTTTCTTTCAATGTTGGCGACTTGCCTCATGGTTTAGTCGCTGCCTATCTCGACGAGTACCACAATATCGCCGTAAGAAACGGTTGTTTTTGCGCTCAACCCTATATCCAGCGACTGCTTGGTTTAACCGATAGCCAAGCCGATCAATGTGCCGAAGAAACGTCCGTTGGAGACAAGAGTAAAATCCCAGGAATGGTGCGTGCGTCGCTGGGTGTATACACAACCGAAGAGGACGTGAAAGAGTTAGGGCGTGCGCTTCGTGACCTCATTGCAAATCAAGCGGAAGTTAAAAAGCTCTATGAAGTAAATCGCGACGGTGTTTATGTTCGTCTAGACGGAAAAACATCACCGAAAACGTTCTCGATTGCCGACTTTCTTAAGGCCTCGTAGGGCGAAATTTGTTCTGGTCGCATGGATGTCTGGGGGGGACTGCCTCCGACACATGCCTACCAATGAACACCAAATAAATTGCCCCAGTCGTTCACCTTAGACGTATTTGGTAGGTCG
>CAYPIX010000038.1:0-34518 GCA_964410875.1 uncultured Kofleriaceae bacterium | reverse complement strand
TATCGATTTTCTTCATTCGAACCCAAAGCTATTGGCGCCATTTCTATCAACCTCTCGGGCCAAGGTTCCGACCACAGTTTGCGCCGGCTCCCAGCCCATTCCTCTTGGCTCCTCCGATATGGAATTGCTGCGGCATGGGCGTGCGTTTTGGCAAGACCTCGAGGATGCGGGAATCCCGGCGACTGCCCTCAAGATTCCGGCTAATTTTCCGCCAGCGGAGTCAGAGCAAGCGGAGTCCATGTCGGGGATGGGTACGCCCGATATCAAGGGGACCTACGGTGTTTTTCAATTCCTTACAAACGATCCGAAATTCAAACCGACCGAAGATGAAACCCAGAACGAAGTGGAGAGGGACCTAAGTCGTTCAAGGAAATATCTTGCGGGCGGGGTTGCCCATTGGTTGGACTTTAATGGCGGTCAAACTGCGACAGCGCAGCTGGAAGGGCCTTCGGATGACAATCCCTGTGTGGATGGTGATGAGACAGCCGTCCTTGAATTGCCAGTCTCGGTAACGGTAGACAAAGAGAAGCCTACTGCTCTTGTTCGTTTTGGCGATAGGGAAGTCTTGCTTACCGAGGGCGAGTGGAGTGACTGGGAGCCGATTGGATTTGAAGTAGGCATGCTTTCTGGAGACGTGCCGGGTATCGTTCGTTTCTATCTAGGCTCGGTCAAACCTCATGTTCGGATTTACGTGACTCCAGTCAATCTGGACCCAAAATCTCCGGCTATGCCCGTTTCCTCACCAACAACGTACGTCTCAGATATGGCGGAGGAGCTAGGTCGGTTTTACACGCAGGGAATGCCTGAAGACACCAAGGCTCTAGCTGCGGGCGTTCTCACGGAAGACGAATTTCTCTCCCAAGCCGAGCTAGTATTTAAAGAGAGACAGAAGATGCTTGACCGAGAGCTGGATCGCTTCCGTGGTGGTCTACTGTTCTTCTACGTGTCCTCGGTTGATCAGTTGAGTCATGTCTATTTTCGTGCCCTCGACCCGAACCGGCCCGAATCAGTTCGCAAATATAAAGATGTCATTCCTGACGCGTATGCGCGCGCCGATGCGATGGTGGGCAAGGCTATGAAGGAGGTCGGGCCTGATACCGATGTGATCGTAATGAGCGATCATGGTTTTTCTCTTTACGAGAAAAAAGTGAATCTTAATTCCTGGTTGGTTGAGAACGGTTATCTCGCAACGCTTCCGCCGGACCAGGTTCGAGTGGGAGATCCGCTCGGCCATATAGACTGGAAGAACACCCAAGCCTATGCCATCGGGATCAACGGTCTATTCATCAATATGGAGGGGCGTGAAGCGCACGGGGTGGTTCCAGAAGACGAAGCTCCAGTTATTATGCGCCGATTAAAACGAGACTTATTGGCGTTGACTGATCCGGAGGATCGGAATCCAATCGTGACTAGTTTGGTAACTCCAGGAAAAGGCGCCTTTGCAAATCTCGCTCCTGATTTCTTGGTCGGTTACAATAAGGGCTATCGCAGTTCCGATCTTTCTGCTCAAGGAATGGTTGGTTCAACGGTGATCGAAGTGAACCAGGACGTGTGGAGTGGAGACCACTGTATGGATCCTGTCCATGTTCCGGGTGTACTGATTTCTACGAAGAAGGTTGAACTGGAAAACCCGAGTTTGAAAAATTTCGCTGCAACAGTTCTCGACTATTTTGACGTACCGCGCCCGGCTGATTTAGAAGGAGAGTCGCTATGGCAGAAAAAGTAAAAATACCCAAAGCACTGAAGAAACGACTGAAGGACGTAGCAAAGAATCACAAGTTTGATTCTGCAGATGCTGTTGCGTGGCATTTTGTTGACAAGGGGCTCAAGGTTTACAAAGCGCCGGAGGGATCTTTGAACGATAGGATTTCTTTTGTCGTAGACGATCAGGGGTATTCTTCCGAGGAAGAGGTCGTTGAGCACCTTTTGCTTAGAGGTCTCACTGCCTACGAAGAAGTGGACGAAGATCCTGCGGCTCTAGAGGCGCGTCTTCGCGGCCTGGGATACATCGACTAAACTTGAGCTCCGTCATTCACATGATACGTCGGTTTATAGAGCTTCTGCTCTGGCCGATAGACGCAATGCCGCCATTCCTTGGCCTTACGATCGTATCGATTGTAACGGGTGTGGTGTTACTTTGGCTGGTCGGCAAAACCACGCATCAAAGTCTAGTGGGGCGTGCTCGAGATCGAATGACGTCGGCAATTTATGAAATTCGCCTCTATCTGGATTCGCCCCTTCGAGTGTTTGCGTCTCAAGGTCGGCTGCTTAAATGGAGTTTCGTCTACATTGCATCGATGATTCCCGCTCTCTTGGCGGCGGCGCTGCCGTTGGGTCTTTTGTATTTTCACCTAGAGGTTCGATACGGCTTGTCGCCCCTAGAAGTAGGTAGAGAATTCACCGCAAAAATTCAGCTCGCAGAGGGAGTGGACGGTTCAGCTGTGACTGCAGAACCCAGCCCTGGCGTCGAGCTCTCTCCGGCAAGCCTGTTTGACCACACCACCAGAGAGTTATTTCTCAAGGGAAAGGTTGTCGGTAAAGACAATGGTGCTCTCAACATCCGCGTCAACGATGAGAGTCTAAAGAAAGAACTACTCGTCGAGGGCGTAAGCAAAATGGCGGCGCCGGACCGGTTTGCGGGTATGGATTTGCTGTGGCAATTGGGTGCCGAAGCACCATTGCCAACAGGTGGTGCTGTCGAGAGTCTTTCTATTTCTCACGAAGCTCTAGAGCGGACGTGGCTTGGAATGCCATGGTGGATGTACTGGCTCCTTGTCGCAACGGTTGCTGCTCTAGCTCTCCGTAAGAAACTCGATATTTCCATCTAACGCTTGGAAGCGATGTAGTCAGAGACCAGGTCGTCGAGGACTGTAAGTGGAACTGCGCCGTTTGTGAGTACGACATCGTGAAACTCTCTAATGTCGAATTTTTCACCGAGTTTCTCCTCCGCATTTCTGCGTAGTGCCTCGATCCGAAGCATTCCTACTTTGTAGGCCGTGGCTTGACTAGGCATAACGATGTAGCGCTCTATCGCTTTGACGATGTCACCCTCCGCGTTAGGCGTATTTTCCTCAAGGTAGGCAATGGCTTTTTCTCTGGTCCATTTCTTTGTGTGGATTCCTGTGTCGACCACGAGTCTGCATGCGCGCCACAGCTCCATGGCGAGCCGGCCAAAGTCTGAGTATGGATCGCTGTAGAGACCCATTTCTTTGGGAATTTTCTCGGAGTAGAGCCCCCAACCTTCAGAGAAAGCGGTGTAACCACCGAAGCGTCGGAATTTAGGTAGCCCTTCAAGTTCTTGGGCAATGGCTATTTGCATGTGATGACCAGGAACGGCCTCATGGTACGCGAGCGCTTCCATTTGGTATGTCGGCATATCGGCCATGTCGTAGAGATTTGCGTAGTACATACCGGGACGCGAGCCATCCGGCGCGGGTCCATCGTAGAAAGCTTTTCCAGCAGTTTTTTCCCGGAATGGTTCCACTGCTTTAACGACCAGTTTGGCCTTTGGTAGGGTAACGAATAGCTCACCCAGTCGAGACTCCATGCTCTTAATGATTTTTCGCGCGTCGGTTAAGTACTGATTGCGTCCCTTCTTATTACTTGCATAGTAAAACTTCTTACTTGTGAGCATGAATCGGAAGAAGCTTGCGAGGTTTCCTTTGAATTTGACCGCCTTCATTATCTCCCGCATCTCTCCATGGATACGGGAGACTTCCCGAAGACCGGTTTGGTGAACTTCGTCTGCCGTTAATTGTGTCGTCGTGGTGCGCCGTAGTGCGAAATTGTAGAAGTCCTTGCCTTTGGGAAGACGCCAAACGCCATCATCTGTTCCCGCCGCTTTTCGTTGCTGCCGAAGAAGTTTGATCAGTGATTCGTACGCGGGTTTAACTGACGTCTTTAGCGCCTTTTCCGCTTTGGATAGAAGTTCGTTCCTTGTTGCTTTGTCGATTTCTAGGGCGTTAACTTTTTTGCGGAAGTCGGCAAGAATCGTACTGTCCTTTTTTCCTTTGAAAGGACGGCCGGAGATCACGTTGTTGGCTGCGTCGAGGACTCGTGGAAAAACAAACTTGGGTGGAAGAATCCCTTTGGACTCACGGGCCTTCAGGTTGGTTTCGAGCTGGGCAAATAGCGCTTTTACACCCCGTAAACGCTCCACATAGGCTTCTGCGTCCGCTTTATTGTCGATGTTGTGTTTGTTGCTAAGGAAAGCAGGGACTCGCGTGTGCATTCCGTACATCTGGTGAACTGGATAGTTATGAAATCGCCATTGGTGCGCTTCGATTTCTGTTTCTAGTTTGTGTCGAGCTAAGCGGAGCGAAATATCGGTTTGACGTTGTCGAGTGTACTTGTTCGATGCGAAACGGGTTACTTGGGCGAGGTCTTGCTTCGCTAGCTCGTAGTCTTCTTGGGCTCGCTCGTCTGAAATGTCATCCCATTTTCCGTAATCGTCTTTGATGCCTAGATAGGTTTGCAACATGGGGCTTCGCGAAACGCTTCGTTGAAAAGTCTTTTCAAAGAACTTGTTCGCGGCCTCATCAACAGGAATTCTCTCTGCTCCGGTTTGTGACGAACCACAACCGATGCCGAACCATAGAAACGAAAATAAAAAGAGCTGTTTTGAACGACTCATGCGCGCAAGCTAGCATGTTGCCGACGTAGTCGCGACATGGCGTTCGAAAGGAATGTTTTTCGGCTATGCGCGGTTTCTGTAGAGTTTAGGTTCGACGGCGCTCATCATGCCGCCGAGATCTAAGCGTTCGTTGAGAAACGAGTTGACGCGCTTCGCCCCTGCTTGGGGGTCTGCAACCATGCGGTTGTAGTTGACAAATAAGGTGTCGAACTCAGGCCGCTCTCGCAACATAGATTCAACTTCTTCCAAGTGGGAAACAAAGATTCTCTTCATCTCGGTTTCGTCCATGTCGGTAGGCTCACTTCTTCGGAGAAGCATCTTTTTTTGCGAAGCGAGTACCTCGTCCAGTTTTCGTCGCATAAAAATGACTTTGTAGGTGTGGCCGCTTGGTAGTCCTTTAAGGAGTTCAGAAATGACTTTGACGACTTTGCCGTCTGCCTCTTTGATCCAATGATCGTTCTTGGTCGTACGTTTTACCGCTTCGAGTTCGAAGTATCCTTTGGGATTGTCTTCGTCGGCGCTGCGCTCACCATCTGTCACAACGGAAAGCCCGCCGCCTTGCAGCATTTTCATCATCATTGAGGTCCCGGAGCGGGGTAAGCCAGACACAAGAACAAGCTCAGCCATGGGCAAAAACTACCACAAGGCGAATAGATGACTCGACTGAAGAACGAGTTTTTCCAGGAGGCTCATTGCCTCATTTTGGCGTTGCGTGGGCGTTTAGTGGTGGGGGGGAAGGAACTTGACGAATTCGCCCTTTGAATTGAAGGAGGCCCGAATTTGCCTCTTGCCTTGGGTTATTCCCTTCACGAATTTGGCCATAGGGTTGGTTTGCGTTTTGAAAGTAGGGAAGTGCTTAACCCAGGAAAAATCGTGTGTTTCACTTGCACTCGTACTGGTCATCTTACGGTCTCCAGTATAAAGGAGTTCAAAACCACCTTCGGTGACTTCGAAAGCTAGACTGTAGGCTCCAGTAACGCTCAGATCTAACCTGCTTCCGACTATGCTATTCCCGGCTCCGTGAAATACAAGATCGGCGCTGCCGTCTGCTTTTTCCCAACGTATGCTGGATGAATTCAGAGGGACGAAACCCTCATTGGCTAATTCCGAGAAAATCCCAGCAAACATGGTTTGAAAATTTGGCGGAACTTGGACCCATTTGCGTTTGTCATTACGAAGTCGCGTAATTGACTTACCCACCGTTTTTAGCCCTCGGGTTAGGAGTTTTTGCGTCGCGATTGGAGCGGCTCTATAGCTGTGCAATATACGTAAGGCGTCAGCTTTGATTACCTTCGGCATAAACTTATTGGCCAAGGTTCGTAGCGCAGCGTGACGCACGGGCTTCAATTTCGCAGTAACCTTGGCGACCCTTGCCTTCAAACCGGGTCGTTTGTGTTTCGAAGCACCTGCCTGGGGCATTTCGACGAAACCCGCAAGAGCTACAGATAAAACTAGTATTGGAAGAGCTATTCGCATCGCGCTGCCCTACTAAGGTTGCAGAGACCGTGCCAACTAAAGTGTAGTGGTTTTGGGCCAGGGTTCGCCCATTTAGCGGAGCGAGGCGCCGTGAATTGCAACACAGGCTATCGATCTAGCTAGTCTACGCGCGGAAGAGTGCGGCTATTGCGGCTCTTTTTTCGGTGGCCGACAAACCTAATGCGAGTTGGCCTTTTGCGCGCACGAGGTTGTGTTCTCTCCGGCTGGCAAATTGGGTGGGGTTCCAACCGAAATAGTTATCTGTAAAGACGTCTGTACAAAAACGAGCTGCGAGTTCTATGCAGATAATTTCGAGCCCGAGCCCTACCGTGGCGAAGCGCGAGCCGAGAAACGCGCTATCGGCAGCTTGCCGATACCCGGTTGCTGTAGCAGAAACAATGTCCAGATTGACTTCCGCAGACTCAGCGTCTTCGCTGGCTGGGTTTGCCCATGACCGCAAGGCATCGCCCAATTCAAAACCGAGGGGCATGTAGGCAAGCGAGTCTAGGTCTATAAGCGCCACTGCTTCGTTTTGTTCTGAAAAAAGAATATTCGAAATCTTTAAGTCGCCGTGAGCCAGAACAAGATCGGTCTCGGGCAAAGAAGGCAGGTTGTCTGCAGCGTCAAAAATTTCTTGCGCAATCCCTCGGGCGGCGCTCTCCTCTTGGGTTGTGGGTGTTTTTGTTATGGCATCTTTCAACGATTGGAGATGCTTTTCTGTGTTGTGAGCGTTGCCTCGTCGAAAGTGAAAATTATGTGTTTTTTTTGACAGCGCTGCATGGAATCGCGCTACCAGATTCGCCGCGCTCTTAGCCTGCTCCGGAGTTTTTACCTTGTGAAAAGTTTTCCCATCTATGAAGGTAAGCGCGCGCCAACACTTTCCATCGTGCTCCTGCCAAAGTGCGTCAGAGTTGGTTTTGACCAGCTCTGGGGTGACGAGGCCTTCAGATTTTAGGTGTGTCGTTAACTCGAAAATGTCTTTGTTGACCGTTGCGTCTAAAACGGGGTGGAGTCTCTGCAATACAGCGATCGGCTGGCCAGCGTTTTCTACTCGATAGGTCTGATTGATAAGACCACTTTCTATTAGGAAGATAGAGTGGTTTTCCCAGCCGTAAGCACGAAGCACGGCTAGGGGGATTGCTTCGTCTCTGTTACTTGACAATTTCGAGCAGCTCGACGTCGAAGACGAGAGTTCCCTGCGGGCCACGCCGACCTTCGTAAGCCATCTTGCCTGGAATCCAGAAACGCGTTTTGCCTCCGACCTTCATTGTTTGAAGACCGTCGGTCCATCCTGGAATCACGCCTCCTAAGTTGAAAGTCGCGGGTTGTCCGCGCGTTACTGAGCTGTCGAACATCTTGCCGTCTGTGGTCCATCCCGAGTAATGAACTTTGACATCGTCAGTTGGCTTGGGGCTTTCTTTTCCTGTTCCCTTCTTGAGGACTCGGTAAGAGACTCCTTTCTCAGTTTTCTTTGCGGATTTTGGTGCCGCAGCTACGTCTTTAGGCACGGGTGGAGGAGGGGCCTTCTCGATAACGTCCTGAAGAGTGATGTCGTAATAAAGATCACCCGTGGGCATATTGCGGCCACCTCCGTATCCTTGTGAAGCGGGCACCCAAATTTTCCGCCGCTCTCCGGTTTTCATTGCTACCAAGATACTTGCGAGGCCTGGGTTTAACTGGGAGACAGTCATTGTTGTTGATTTGCCACCGCGGAAACTCGGACTCCTGTAAAGTCGCCCGTCGGTGTTCCATTCTTCCATCAAGAGTTTTACCTGATCGGATGTCTTAGGACTCTTCTTTCCCGATGGTTTGGTAACCACTTCGTATGAAACACCGTTTTTTCCTTTTTGTGAGCCTTTGCCCGTCAGTCCCTTAGGGACTGCAGGACCCGCTTGAAGACCGACAATTTCGATGTCGTAGGTCAACGCTTTTGCTGGCTGAGTCGGGTTGGGGTTGTATGCTTTTTGGTCTGAAACCCAAACGCGGCGCTTCTCCCCAATAGCCATTCCTGTTGCAGCGGCTGCGAGGTTACGCATAGGAATGCTTCCCAACGCGTATTTGACGGGTTTGCCTCGAGTATGCGTGCTCTGGAGCGTCTTGCCGTCGCGAGTCCAGACGTCAAAGTGAAGAGTGACCAGATCATTTGGCCCGACAATCTCGCTCTTTTCGTTTGGCGGCGGGGTTACGACAATATAAGAAACTCCTTCTGATAGGCTTTTCGCGTCTTTGGGGGCATTCGCAACATCGGCAGGTGCTTTGACGGCTGCTGGCGTTAATTTTTCAGGCTTCTTAGCTTCCGTCTTTGAGCTTTCGGTTGCTGTGGCTGAGTCATTTGCCTCTTGTTTCTTGCAACCGATTGCTGAGACCGAAAGGACAATCGACAACAAGGAAAATCGCAGAGCTTTCATGGGCCTCACTCTAGACAATCCCCCCCGGTTTTTCCAGGGGCCTAGACGGCAGTAGAGCACTCGCGGCTCAATCAGGCCAATTGACGCGAGTTAAGTTACGGTTTCCCTCCGCGCGAATCTGGATATTGTCTTCAATACGGATACCGCCAAATTTCGTCAGCTCGTCGACTTTCTTCCAGTTTACTAGTTTCGATTCTGGCTTGTTTTTGAGTTCTTCAAGAAGTGAATCGATAAAGTAGCAGCCTGGTTCTACGGTGAAGACCATATTCTCTTCGATAGTAGCGGTTGTCCTTAGAAAAGCATTCTCTGATTTTGGTTTGGTTTGTCGGCAACCGACATCATGGACCTGAATTCCGAGCGAATGCCCCAAACCATGTGGAAAGAACACCCGGGTAATTCCTTTTTGCACGAGCTCTTCAGAATTTCCGGTGGCCAGGTCATTCTCTAATAGGGCATTGGCCAACAAATCGTGGGCTTGATCATGGACGGC
Source organism: uncultured Kofleriaceae bacterium (assembly GCA_964410875.1). Taxonomy (GTDB): domain Bacteria; phylum Myxococcota_A; class Polyangia; order Haliangiales; family Haliangiaceae; genus CAYPIX01. The sequence goes on along the minus strand of CAYPIX010000038.1, from coordinate 25,511 downwards.
TTCGTACTGGAGACCGGGAACGAGGGCATCGCAGAGTTTCAGTTGCAAAGCGTCCAGGCTGTCTATGAGATTTTGAAAGTCGTCGCTTCCCTTTCCCTTTACCTGAGTACGGGTAATGTCACTCGCGTAGCCCATACATTTTGCTCCTGCGTCGATGAGCAGAGAGGACGTCGGCCCAACCGCGTTTTTTCCGTAGTGACAGTGGTGGAGAATCGACGCGCTTTGGTTGAGCGCCACGATATTCTTATACGGGGTAGCGAAGTCGTCTTGATCTGTCGCTTTCAGGTACTCGAGGTGTAGTTCGAGCTCAGTCGAAACGCCAGTATGAAACGCATGAAACGCCGCGTTGTGCCCTCTTGCGGCTCGATTGTTGGCCGTTCCAATGCACGCGATTTCGTACTCGGTCTTACAAGTGCGAGTTTGTTCGAGTCGCGTTAGAAGTGGGGCTGGGTTGATATCGGCGGCAAGTTCGCTCCATGGTCCTTGCAGCGGAGTTTTTTCCGCAATGACCGCGGTTTTTCCTTTAGGCGCCTCTTTGGACGCAGCGTCCTTTTGGACGTTCTTGCAGGTAAGAAGCTCCTCGAATTGATTACTCTCTAAGGGGGCGGGGCCCTCCCAAAAATCACTGTGAGGGCAACGGATTAGTGTAGGCGTTTGGCCAGGAACAATTATTAGCGCGCAATCCGCTTCCCGTAGTGGAAGCCAGTGAGCGAAAAAAGGGTGCGGGACTAGAGGCCATTCTGCATCGTCAAAAGGGTGACGTAGATGAGACTGCCCCGATAGGATAACGAGAGCATCGTAGGCAGATTCGGAAATCACCTTGGAATAACGCGCACTGAGGGTTTGAATGTGGGCGGGGTAGAGGTCTCGTAGCTGTTTCATCTTTTGTCAGTTCAATTTATGGTTTGACGTTCGCGGAACATGTGCCGTCGAAGCCTTGTTTAGAGTGTGCACCGTCGCAGAAGGGTTTGTTTACTGAAAGGCCACAGCGACAAAGAGCGATTGGCCATTTTTCAATATCCATTTCTTTTCCTGTTTCACCATCTAAAACGATGCATGGTTCTTTTACGAGCAGAGGTCCATCTTTCAAGATTTGAATTGTCATCTTCGCGTCGGTCATTTCTTTTTTCCTTTTAGTTTAAGCGACTCTTCTTTGATTCTTTTTTTGGTAGCGGCCCAGCTGCAGATAGGGCATTCAGCAAGATCGTGGCCACGTGCGGGACAATACTCTCGACCAAAGAAAATTATTTGCAGGTGTAACGCATTCCAGTCTTTTTTGGGAAACAGTCCCTTCAGATCCCTTTCTGTTTCTACAACGTTACGCGCTTTTGATAGGCCCCAACGTGCTGCGAGTCGGTGAATATGGGTATCAACAGGGAAACTGGGTACACCGAATGCTTGAGCCATGACGACACTGGCGGTTTTATGCCCAACACCAGGCAGAGCTTCAAGTTCTTCCAAGGTGGTTGGGACATTGCCGTCGTGGTTGTCGCAGATGAGTTCAGAAAGCCTTTTTATGTTTTTACTTTTCGCGGGTGCCAAACCGCAGGGCTTCACGATTTTCTCTATTGCTGCTGCCGATTGTTTTGCCATCCTCTGTGGTGTATTCGCGAGTTCAAACAGTCCTGGCGTGACTTGGTTTACTCGTTTGTCGGTGCATTGGGCTGAAAGGAGCACGGCTACAAGAAGCGTGTAGGGGTCTTGGTGGTCTAAGGGAGCCTCTGGTTTGGGAAATAGTTTCTTTAGAATTCCGTGAGCCCGAGCCGCTTTTTCTTGCCTGGTCATCTAGCTTGCCGGTGAGAGAACTGTTCGTACTTCGAAAGGGTTTCCAGTTGGTCAACTTGGCCTAACTGCTCATATAGTTGTCGAAGGCCCTTGAGTACCTTCTTGTTCTTTGGATCTCTTGCGAACACGACAGACAGAAATTGTAGTGATTTCTCGGTGTCCTTTACAGCCAAAATTTGTGCAAGCTGTTTGTAAGCTGGCCAATATCCTGGGGCTCTGTCCAGAACAGTCTTATATGCCATCTCAGCCACATTCGGTCGTCCCAAACGGTGGTTGCTCCCCGCCATGAATCGAAAATACGAAGTTGTCGTCGTAGAAAAGAGGGCCAGCAGGACAAGGACGATAACTACTACAGAATGTTTTGAAAAACTAACAATTGGATTTTCACTGAATAGAAGAAGGGTTCCGAACACGCCAAGAAGTACGACCAATACAGCGTTCTCTTCAAAGGGGGCAAAAACCAAACCGAGACTGGTTAGCCAGATAAGAGCAAAGAAAAAGACGTTCTTCTTGGTCCAAATTACAAAGGCCGATCTTGTGCCACAGAGAAAATTTGATCTTTCAAACCACCTGCTTGGCGCCAGTAGGACATACAGGGCAAGCATAAAATAGGAAAACAAACCAATTTGAAATCCCAAAAGCTCGATGAAAATATGAAAAAGCACGCCAACGACCAAGGCTGCTGTTCGACTCCTCTTCCACAAAAGACCGAGAGCTAGAAATAACTCCACTGCGATAATTACTTTAGCTAGGACGGCGAAACCACCGGGGGATTGAGAAGTGGTCTCACCAAACAGTTGAGCGAAATCGAAAGCCCAGCCATTTTTGATTTGTGACGCTAACGTAGTGCCGCTTAGCCACTGCGGATCTAACTTAGAGAACGACGTCCAGAAATATAAAAAGGAGACTTGAATTAGAACAAGTTTGGCAGCTGTTGATTCACGTGGTGATCGGGTGCTCCATGGCAGGAAACAAAAGAGAAGTAGGAGCCAACAAATAAAGTACTCGTGTTGGAATGAATTTAGTTGGGAACAGAAATAAGAATATCCGTAAAGAATGGTGATCGAAACGAAAACCCATTTGGAAAAACAGCCGAGGGCTACACGGAAAGTTAGGTAGGCAATGGCAACAAAGGTAACCAGGAGCAAAGCTCGGTTTGGATTTGGCAACCATTGAAGAAAGTCAAAGTGGGCGACGTTGAAATCTGTGGCGCCGTATCGGGGGGCATGAGCGATTTGGAGCCAAGAGTTGAAGCCCAACAAACCAAAAAAAACGATCCGAAAAAGATCGAGCTGACGCGGCGCTACTCGTTTTGACCAGAAGGTTTCGTTCATCGGGATCCTCGGCAAAGATTTTTACTGGCGCTCGACGATGCCAGAGGTTCCTGTCCAGAAATGGAGCAAGAGAACCGTACGCGAACGTCGGCCTCGGAAGGGAAGGTCTTGCAAAGGTGTTGAGCCATACCGTCAATGACCGACGACCGGCCTCGCCGTGCAAGTGCGATCCAAGCTTCATGGAAGTGTGCGTGTAGGGGGATTTCCTTACCGTTCAAAAGGAAAACCGGATTGTTCTGTTTGGTTTCGAGATCTGTGCACCGAGCCATTCGAACTGTAGAAAACATACGCCAGGCGAACCGCTCATCGAGAACGTCGGATCGAAAGTAGTACGAACAAGGAATGATGACCTGCGCACAAATAAACAGTCCAACAAGTAAGAATTTTGGTGAAAGTCTGCCCAACTTTGATTGGCTTATAGCGGAAGTGCCGCCTGGGGTTGATTTACAGGCGAAGGCTTTCGCGTGTAACGGAGTTCGGCATTAACTTGTTCCCCCGGCTCAATTTCTGCACGGAGAACACATTTTCCACCCTCTCGTGCCGCGATAGGAACCCCGTTTCGGTAGAGAATTTCGTTACCCAGAACGGCCGGTACCTTTGATCCAGGTGAAGTGATACCAACAAGGTTAAGTGGATCTGTTGCTGATATTCGGACCAGCTCTGTTTTTGACGCGTGCATGTATCTGAGAGCTCGCAGTTGCTGTAGGGCATCAGGAGTAGCGAATTGTTCGCCCACGAAGCCAGAAATGAAACGCCCTCCTCTAACTTCGCCTCGCGCCTCCAACCTACGGAAGGTGGCGAGGAGTTCGCGCCAGGGGGGGGCAGCGGTTTCTCGCGTAAGTAATTCGCGAAAGACTACCCCGTATCGACGGAGCAGTTGCTCGCCCCAACCGGCTGCGCTCGGGTTTGACTCGGTTGAATCAGGAAGGAGGGACCAACGGCCCGATCCGCTTGGGAGGCTCTTGAAAGAAGTTGTCGTTCTTTGCGTATCTCGGTGCCGTGATTTCTTAATCGTCTTTTGCCAGCGAGAATTCCGCCGTGGTGCGGGTCGGCCGATATCGAAGACACTTCTGTTCTGGCCTTTGTGTTTGTCCACCAAGACTCTCAGGCATGTGAATCCGTCAGCAGTCGCTAATCCAGCGGTAACTAAGCTCCAAAGCCCCTCTTCGGCATCCAAGGGAGATAGGCTTGTTGCGGCGCACAAGTCTGTGAGGAACGATGCCCCCTGGTTCTCAAGTTGTCGGTAGATCAAAGCAGCTTTCCTTGGAAGTTCTTCAGGGCACGACGGCTCAGCGGTTGCTAGAACCCAATGAGCATCCTCACGAAGGAAAAAGGCGAGAGGTGCTGACCGTCCCGGAGTGCTCTTACTATTCTCACTAAAGGTTTTCGCGTTTAAGCGCGCCCAGGAAACGTGTCCTTCGTAGCAAAGACGATCAAGCCACGCTGGAGAGTAATCAAACAGTCTCTGAGGAAGCACGGCCTGCTCCCAGGCACCAGATGCGGATTCGAAGCCTTGCAATTGCTCTATAACTTCTAAAAGTCCCGCATCGCCGAACAGTTTTGACTCTGGGGTGGCGCGCTGCCAACGAAACAAGAACCTCATCAGGGTTGCGGCAGATACCGGTTCGATTTGTTTTCGTAGTGTCGCTAAGGTAGACCGATGAATTCGGGCTAAAATGCGCCGATTGCAGAACCGCAAAGTGTCGTCATCAGTTCTCCTTAAAAGTGAGCCACGAGATTCTAACGCAAGCATGGACGCTTCTACCTGGTTGTCTGGAATTCCAAGTTCGTTCGCTAGCTCTAAAGCTGCTCGAGGTCCGAGGTGCTCCATGTGTCCCTGCACGATTTGTAAGGTTGCTTCTTCGATGTCGTTCGGAAGCCCATTGGTTAAATCCTGGCATAGAGGGGGGAGTTCTGGGTTAGGTAGAGCACCTGGGATGGCGTGAAGAACACCGGGTAATCGCTCCGCAGCTACCCAAGCACGAAAAATTCTTCCTTGATACTCATAGCTAAGGCACGTCGCCCGGTTCCGGTCAGCCAATTTTTGGAAAAATGTCGCTGTATTTCCGGTCCTTTCGGGAAAGAGCCAGAACGTCAAGAGTGCATCATGTAGTTCGTCAGGATCTCGAATGGGTGGAAACGCCTGGGCTTCAACAGTCTTTACCGCTTCTTCGCTTATGGTCGCGTCTTCGGTGTGCGGGGTGGAATTTCTTATACCCCGCGGAAGGCTCACGGCTCTGGTGCGCCTTTCTTCTGCTGGTACCTCATCAAGGAAGGCGTATGGGTTAGCACTAATAAGCTCATGTGAGAATTGGGAAGCTTGGGTGGTGTCTCTTGTAGACCAGGTGACGCTGCCGGACTCAATTCCTTCTATTAAATGCGTGAGTCCATCAATATCCATGAACTCGGTGAGGCAGTCGCGCATGGTTTCAAAGACAAGAGGGTGATCTGGTATGTCGATGTCGCCGACGACGTTTTCCAAACAAGCTTGTTGCATTGGAAAAACCAGACTGAGCAGATCGTCTGTTCGCATGCGGAGAATGTGAGGGGGGACCTTCTTGCCTCCGTATCTGCGCAGGACAGCGAGTGCACGCGTCACTGACCACCGCCAACGCACACCGAAGACCGGTGCACCGAGAACCGCTTGGCTCAAAATCTTTCTGGCCTTCTTTGATGGTAAGTAGCCGAAGATATCTTCAAGGGCGAAAGAATGCACAGGGCCTAAAGAAAGCAGGATACCGTCGTCTGTCGCCGCGGCCTGAAGTTCTAGGTTGAAGCTTCGGCAAAAACGTTTGCGAAGAGCTAGGCCCCATGCCTTGTTCACTCTCGCGCCGAGGGGCGAATGGATAACGAGCTGCATTCCCCCTGCGTTGTCAAAAAAACGTTCGGCAATAAGATGCTCGCTCGTAGGGACTGCGCCGAGCTCAGAAATTGCGGAGGCGATATAGTCTACCGTTTGTTTCGCGTAATTAGGGCTGGTGGCAATTTCACTTTCAAGCCAAGTGACAGCGGCTGAGGTGCCAGTGCTCGCTTTCAGACGCGCTGCGATATCTTTGCGCAGTGTACAGATTTCCTCACTGAGCTCATGGGTGCGGGCTGGTGCTTCTCCGAACCAAAAGGGAATGGTGGGAGGTAAGCCAGCGGCATCTTCTACCAGTACTCGACCGGCTTGGACCCGGCGGATTCGCCAAGATGTATTACCAAGAAGAAACACGTCGCCCGGGTGGCTTTCTATCGCGAACTCTTCATCGAGACTCCCAACGGGGGTCTCCTCTGGAAAAGTAACAACAGGGTAGGTTGCGGTATCGGGAATAGCCCCACCGTTTGTAAGGGCGGCCAAACGCGCACCCCGTCGAGCACGGAGCTTGTTTTCAAGTCGATCCCAATGGAGTTGGGCGGTCTTTCTTCCAAGGTTTGGCGATGCTCCTTCCGAAAGGATCGTGAGCACGCTGTCGAACTCTTCCCGCTTTAGAGAGGCGTAGTGCGCGGCATTGGTCACCATAGCGAACAAATCGTCCGGGCTCGCTTCTTCCGCGGATACTGTTGCTACCAGTTGTTGCGAAAGAACATCGAGCGGTGCTTCAACTAGAAAAACTTCGTCAAGGCGCTTGGATTTGATAGCTCGAGCCAGAGCTACACATTCAACAAGTTGATCGCGGGTAAGCGCGAAGAGTCGACCTTTAGGTGTCTTGCCAAGACTATGGCCTGAACGTCCGATTCGCTGAAGTAGAACCGATATTGACCTTGGTGAGCCAATTTGTACAACGAGGTCGACGGCCCCGACGTCGATTCCAAGCTCAAGGGAAGCGGTTGCTACAGCACATTTCACTTGGCCTGTTTTCAGTTTCTGTTCTGAATCAAGTCTGGTTTGTCGAGACAGGCTGCCGTGGTGAGCCACTACAGATTCTTCGCCAAGTCGCTCTTCGAGATTGTGAGCGGCACGTTCTACCAATCTGCGGGTGTTGGCAAAGACCAGTGTGGTTTTGTGCTCACTGACCAGTTCGGCGATGCGGTCATACATGCGACTGCACTGTTCATTACTTGCCAAAGGTCCGAGTTCATCACCAGTGTCTTCGATCGCAATATCAATTGTGCGCGCGTGGCCGCCATCTACTATTTTTGGGAGTGGATTTTTGTTGCCGACTAGGAGGCGCCCTATGCGTTCTATTGGGTTCTGGGTTGCAGAAAGACCAATTCGGACGGGTGGCTTATTGTTCGCTTGCGTAACTAGCCTGTCCAGACGTTCGAGAGAGAGCGCTAAGTGGGCGCCGCGTTTATCGCCAGCTATTGCATGTATTTCATCGACGATGATGGTATCGGCGAACGCGAGATTGGCCCGCCCACTATCTGAAGTCAGAAGGATGTAGAGTGTCTCTGGAGTGGTGATAAGGATGTGAGGCGGTTGTTTGACCATCTTTGCCCGCACGCTCGCAGGGGTGTCTCCGCTGCGAGTTGCGACGCGAATTGGTGGGAGGGCCGTGCCTTTCTTTTCGGCGAGTTCGCGAATCTCCGCGAGAGGGTCTTCTAAATTTCGACAGACGTCGTTACCAAGAGCCTTCAACGGCGAAACATAGATTGTCGATGTGTTGTTGCGAAGCTTCCCTTTCAGGGCTGAGACAACAAGCCTGTTTAGACACCAAAGAAATGCGGCGAGAGTCTTACCCGACCCAGTGGGGGCTGATATCAATGTGTTCTGTCGTTTGGCTATTGCGGGCCAACCATCTTTTTGTGGTTCTGTTGGTTCGCCGAAACGACCACAAAACCATTCAGCTACGAGAGGGTGGAAGAGCTCGTAGGCGAGTTTTCTGTCACTAGGGTGACGTGGGTCTTGGGCAGACACGACCCCACCAGAGTACCCGATAGCCCTGTCCAAAAAAGGTCTTTTCAATCAGATGGAGTGCCACAAAACCGAGTTTTCTTCGCTTCGACGCCAGGGCTTTTACGTCATTGTAATGGTACAATTTTCTTTAAGGTGGAGAGGGGAGCCACAGTTGGGCCCTACCTAATTCAAGACAAATTAGGAGAGGGGCGAGTAAGTGTCGCGTATCGCGCTGTACATGAGGATACAGGGGCTTACGTAGTATTGAAGGTACTGCGGTGCCGAGCGACGCCAAAAGCAATCGATGACTTTTTCGTAGAAGCGAAGAGTGTACAAGAGCTCGGGCACCCATCAATTATTTCTATTCTTGACGCGGGGCTGAGCGAGGATCGCGTACCTTATTGGGTGGAAGAATTGTGCGAAGGAGAAACGCTTCGTGACCGTCTTACCCGACAAACCAACGGACTGCTTTTCGAAGAGTTAGTTGAGGTTGCCAAACAGCTCGGAGTGATCCTGGGCACCCTTCACACCCATTCTGTTGCCCACCTATCCCTTAACCCGTCGAATATCTTTCTATGTTTAGACCCTACGGTTGTCGGAGGGATGCGAGTCCGGGTTTCTGGAGTAGGGGTTCATTTCCTGAGAATTTTAGGTCCCGGCACCATGGACAACGCATGGTTTGCAGCGCCAGAACAATTTCTTCGTTCCCAACGCTTAAACCAACAAACGGATTTATACTCTTTGGGCTGCATCCTGTTTCAGTGCGCGACTGGTGACCCTCCATTTACTGGTGCTGTTGATGAGATTTTGTCTTCTCACGTCAGTCAAAGTCCGCCACGAATTACCGATGTAAAGCCTGATGCACCGAGAGAACTCGAGCTCTTGGTATTGGCTTTGATGGAGAAAGAACCGGAGAGAAGACCAGGATCGGCGCGGGAAGTAATCAGCGCAATAGACGACGTAGGAAACGGCATCACACCTGGATTCGATCCACTTAGAAGACGCTCTTCTGAGTTCCCAGCCCAAGTTGGCGATGACGAAAAAACCCAAGCGCGAATTATTACCGTTGCAGAGGAGTCGTCCGCACCTAGTAAACCGAGACTTGGGTCTGAGAGCGCGATTAACAGGAACATCGCACACTCGGGTCTTGCCGAACCTACAGTAGCTGGGCACCGCGGAGCTCAACCCGTTGCTGGAACAGGTGTTTCGCCTGCTCAGTCTAGGTCGGGAAGTATTGATGGCGAGAAAAAGGTCGTTGTGGCTGCAGCGGCAGGAACAGCGCCGGGGGCACCTCAAGTTGAGGCAATACGCGAACTTGGAACCGTTTCACCCAAAGCGACGATGGAACAAGATGGCGGAGCCTTGAAACTGCCTTTGGCCGACCCTCCTGGTAAAAATGTCGTTCCCGCGCCTTTAATTGCGAAAGCTCCTGCACCGTGGAGTATTGGTAACGACAGCAAGTCTGAGGAAAAACAGGAGCTTGCAGCAGGGGCAGGAGCCAGCACTCCTGCAGGTGCATCAATACCAGCTGGCGCCAAGCAAGATGACGAGTCAAACTTACGTATGCAGGGCTATTCGGGAGGTGACCCATATGCGTCAGGACCTGCGGGGTACTCCGCACGCGCATCACAGGGTCCATCTTATGGACCGGCTGGCGGGCATTACGCTTACGCGCCGCCGCCTAGGGGTAACCGTTTTGCTCCGGCTCTGCTAGCAGTATTGTTTGCGCTTTTGCTCGGCGGCGGGCTCGCGCTATTTCTTGTTTTTGGAACAAATCTTTTCAAGGGCACAGAGCCTGGCTCTTTCGCTGGCTCGAATAATTCCGCGGCGCCTCCGGCTAATCCAAACGAGGTTGCACCCGCCCCGGCCCCGACCGCTGTTGCGCCTGTTGCACAACCTGTAGCTACGCCACCGACAGGAACTGCAGTGCCTGGCACTGCAGTAAATGGCGCGTTTGACACCACGATTGCAAATCAAGGTCGTTTGACGGACGTTATTGTTCCGAATAACGCGCCACCAGCTGTCGACCCAAATGCTCCACGCGTCATTGTGTTTCACACCATTGAGACAACTCCTCAAGGAGCCATGGTTTTCATCAATGGCGTACAAGCTGGTTCGACTCCTTTCAGCCGTGAAGTTTCCGCGAGCAACGGGACCATGAGTGTGTCGATTCAAAAGTCGGGGTATCTGACAGAGGATATAGAGCTTCCTGCGAATCGGAGCGCTCATCGTAACCTTACACTCCGTCGAAACGGAGAACCCCGCCCGCTTAAGTCGCCGACTGCTGCAGACGAAGTAGGTGGAGCAGATGCCGATGCGGCTGAAGAGGCAAAGGCAAAAAAAGCAACAAAACGAAGAAGGCGTCGTCGTAGTCGAAGCCGTAGTAGAAGCAGAAGTAGAAGCAGTGACTTCGACGAGGGGTTCATTGATGAAGACCCGTTCGAAGAAGGCTTTATCGACTAGCTCTTCGTTTGTTCTACAACCTAGAACTGAGCGGGATCGGTGCAGGTGACCGGTGCGCGGTCGGCGAGGTCTTCGCAAAGGGCTTGATAGGTATTTGCCTGCTCAATAAGCATTGGGTCAACATCTAGTCCCTCGTGAGGTAGACCGCCGAGTACGAACTGAGGACTGCCAATAAGCGTTCCGCAGAGCCTACGCAAATCAAAATCAAGTTGGGCTGCCTTGGATGCCGGAGAACCAAACTCTATACCCAGCAGTCTTTCGATAAGATCTTGTTCTTCTTGCGCCATAGTTGGCTTGCCGACCAATCGATCCTTAAGCGTGAGAACCGCATGGCCGACCGTCGCGTCGGAGGCTAGGGCTCGCTCAACCAGCCTGGCAATATAATCGGGGCTATTTCCCGGGTTCCGGCAGGTTCCAAACCGATTTTCAAAAACCAAACGTGCCTGAAAATCGAGACCTCTAAAGCCAGGCTCACCGTTCTTTAAGAAAACCCCGATACCGCGCTGAAAGGCTCGCGATTGGCTGGCGGAAGGCTGGCCTTCATCTGGGGGATTCTCACAGACAAAGTCATACGCCGAACAACAACTCTTCTCTTCGAGGCAGACTGTTGCCATCTCTTCGCAAGAGTAGGTCTTCTTGCAGAAATTTATCGCGAAGGGGCGCTCCGGGAATTCGGAGAAATACGGGCGTTCCCAGTCGAGGGCAGCATAGGCAGCGCGCATCAAGACACGAGGAGATAGGGGGAATACGGAATCGCCCGGTCCGTTCTTTCGTTTCTCCGCGTCGTCATCAGCAATTGTCCAAGGGTCGTATACCGGAGGCATATTGTACGGACCTTCACCGCATCCGTTCGATGGGGCAGCACGGTTGAAGTACGGGGTTGATACAATGTGAGCTATCAGCGCTTTAATTGAGTAGTTCGACGCTACGAAGTCATCGGTGAGCTCTTGCAGCAAATCGCGCGAGTCTTTATTGCGAGGGAAGTAGTTGGCAATGGTCAACGGAGAGCCAATGACTTCTTCCCATACGCCTTCCACAACATTGGCCGCGACGAGATAAGCAAACGCTGCATTTGCATCAAAAATTGAGCCGTCAGGTTCTACTTTCAAGCCCTGTTCCGACAGGTTCTTGAAACCGTTCGAAAGCGACAAGGACAGGTCAAAAACAGTGAGGTCCTTGCCACGCAACTGACCAAAGAAGCCATCCACATCTGCCGGGTCTGGAGCTACTTCTTCCAGAGAGAAACTTCCACAACTAGATTTCCAACCCCAGGGGGCGTGTCCAGGTCCATCACTGGATCGCGTTTTCACAAAACCGGAATATCTGAAGGGTGCGTGCGCTCGCGAAACGTCGATACCCTGCGGTTGACCAAATAACGCAGATTCAAAATCACCCTCTAAGGCCCAGTGTCGGTTTAGTTCAGGGTCCGGGTGGTAGGTAATCGATTGAGTAGAAGAGTGGCATTCCAAGCAAACGATGTCGCGGTTGAGATAACTTGCATCGAATTGAGCCCCAAAGTCTTCGCGGCGAGCCAGTTCTAGCTCTACTTGAGAAACGTTTGCCCCGGGAATCGGTTTATTTACCAGAGCAAAGAGATGAGCTCGGTAGAGTGGAGAAATATCATCCAGGGCGATAGCTGATCTGAGCAGGTCCCGCATTGTGAAAGGACCGATACCGTCACCGTCGGACTTGGGCGAGTGATCTCTTACCCATTCTGCGAGAGCACCGTTGTCGTCATCTCGAAGTTTGTCACCATAACAAGTCCGCTGAGTTTGCACCTCAATACGCTGGACTCGAAGCGCGTCCATGAAGTGATCCGCCCAACGGTCGGAAAATTCCGGGTCAGACATAATGACTTGAACCAATTCAGCCTTCGCTTCTGATTCGGAAAGGGTCGCCTTCTTGCTCGCCAACAGGTCTACGTAGAGTCTAACCTCTGCCTGACTCTTCGGGTGGCGCCCCAGGCTGGCCAGAATTGCGCTTCGGACAAAAGCTGCGTCGTCTGCTTGGCACTCTTCGAACGAAACCGGAGGCGGGGGGGTGGGGCCAACTCTGTTGGTATCCGAGGCATCTCCGCAGTTCGAAGCAAGGACACAAACGGCGACAATGAACGGTGTCTTGCCGATCATAATTTTATCCCCAGTACTTTCTCAGTCACCTGGAAAGCGGCTTGCATTTCACTGGCAGCGCCGAGCGCATCCGAGACCGCGAAACTCTCCTGGGCAAACGGCCATATGCCCATTGATAGAAGGGCTGCGATTCGATTTTCCGCAGGCGTTACTGTTTTGCGGCCTCGTCCATCGGGCCCGATTGCACCGCTAATGCCTCGCTCGGATTTCGTGATGGGTCCTCCAATGAACGCAGTGACATATCCGTAGGGCCAATGATTTCTACCGGTACCTTTCCCTTGTCGTCTCGGTGTACGCCCAAACTCAGTATTGAGAATGATAAGGGTGTCGTCGAGGTTGAGTTTGGTTGGGTCCGACTCATCCGGGCGATTGACAATCGAAGAAATGTGCTTGAGCACATTGCTAAAATTCATGGCGGTGTCGAACGAGTTATCAGTGTGGGTGTCGTAGCCGCCTCCGCCGGAAGCTTGGTACAGACCGATATCTGAGACGCAGACGTAACCTGCGGGTTCGGTCGGATGAGTTAAAAGGTGGCGAGCGGCCTCAAGACTCATACCGGGTACGTCAAAATTGCGCGATGCGCTGCAAGACTCACCAGACCGAGGCTCGAATAGTTCTGGGATGAGTACATCCCCAATCGCTTCGACCCGGCCAACAGTGTCTACCGCGAGTCTAAGATCAGTGAAATGTTTGCTGCGAGCTACTGCTTCGCCGACAGACTCTTTTCCTTCGCGCGCCCACGTGAGCCGTTCCTGGTACTGGTCGGCATAGAAATTCGTGAGCTTGTCGTAGAGGGCGGGGTCACCCGCAGATGCTACTTCGTTTCGGCCTAATAATTCCGCGAAGCGTTCTGCATTGGTTATCGTTACTTTTAGTGGTCGAGCCGAACCGGGATGAAGACCGGTGGTGACGGCAGCGGAAACGTTGTCGGAAGAGATACCACCGGTTGCAAAAAGATATGAGTAGGGCGAATTTCGTCCACGGCCGCCGGTTTCCGTAAGGAACCGCTGAATATGTGAGCCCAGGCCAGCGGCAGAGGGCTGCCCTACCGGCCTACCGGTAAGGGCTTGAGGAACAGCCGCCTCATGAGGTTCGAGCTGATGGCTCTGTACCAGCATGCGCATTCTGTCGGTGAGGTCGCTGCGCTCGCGAAGAGGAAAGGCAAAAGGGCCGAGATTGACGCCAACCCCGTTCGCGTCGGTAGCGAAAGGGGTCAACATTGGAGCCGAGCCCTCCAGACCACAATTGGCCATTGCTGATTCGATGCTATCGTCGCCGGTTCCGAGAAACGCGTGAAGTTGTTCGTTAGGATGGTTGGGGTCGTCGGGACGGCCGTACTCTTCAACCGCGTAAAACGTTTCCCACGGCGAAAGCCCACCGTAGAGGTAAACTTCTAGGACGTTTTTGACTTGCCTCTCCGCGGGAAGAAGACCGGTGCTCCCGGGGGCGGTTCCAAAGGGCTCCCCAAAACTGCGACCCCGAAAATAGGGACCTACTACCACCGTAGTGGCAGCTCCGCACATCGAAAGTTTTAGGAATCGACGACGCTTCACAAGCAAGTCACCTCCGCGACGGGGCTCAGAATGCCATAGCCGTGTGATTAATCGAACCGAAAAACCGAGACCGGCTCTGTCTTACCTGTGTCTTATCCAAAAGTGTGACTGAAGTTCGTTTGTTCGTCCTTGCCATGTAAGGCGCGCGTGATCCGCGAGGACGTTCAATGGACAGAGTTTGCCAAGAAGTGAACGGAGGAGGGCAGAGGGGAACCTGGAGATCAAAGTCGGATTTTTGTCGTGGTATTTCTCTTGGCTATGTCCTCAGCCTTGCACTGGGAGTCCATCGGCGAGGAGAAAGCCAGCGGTTGGTTTCTGGTACTCCACGGTATTTTTGGACGCGGTCGGAATTGGTCGCGTTTCGCTAAAGCTGTTTCGAAAACTGAACCAAGTCTTGCATTCGTTTTGCCAGATTTGCGAGGTCATGGTGGTTCCCAGAGTGTCAAGGGACCACACACCCTGGTCGCTGCCGCGCAGGACATTAAGACGCTCGCAGAAGAGGTCGAGTCGGAGCGCGGCCCTCTGCTTGGCGTAGTTGGTCATTCCTTTGGAGGAAAAGTTGCGACCTTGGCGACGGATTTGTTGGACCGGGATGGGACTGCGCTTTGGCTTTTGGATTCCAGTCCCTCGTCTGATGTGAATGCACTGAAAAGGTCTGGGGACAGCGCTGGGGCGGCCGTAAGTGTTCTCAGAATTATGGAAAGGATGGACTCGGATCTATTTGCGAGTCGAGACGATTTCTACCAGTTTTTTACCGAAAACGGAGTGTCGCGACCGGTTGCCCAATGGCTCGGAATGCAATTGGTCTCAGAAGAAGGAAAATACCGTTTCGTTTTGCGGCCCGAAACAATGCATTCCCTTCTTAGTGACTATTACGCGACTGATACTTGGGACTTCGTGGAGAAAAACAAAAATGTGCACGTCGTTCGCGCCGGTCAATCTAGTGTGATTTCAGACGAGGATGCAGAAAAGATCTCTGGCGCTGCTGGCTGCACACTTCATACGATCGAAAAAGCTGGGCATTGGCTTCACGTCGACGCCTTAGAAGAACTCTGTGAAAAATTTGTTCGCGCGTCAGCTCAGGGAGCCTGACCGCGAGTTAGAATCTTCGGTAAGGAACGACAGGTTGCACAGGTAGCCCGAGAGTTGGTCCTACTCCACCGAGTGCTAAGTCCTGAGCGTAGCCGGTCGCTACACTGGTTTCCGATTGAATTTGAACCTTCTGATAGTAGCGATATCGCGGTGTGGCCCTGCGTTTTTGCTCGCCCATAACGCAATAATATCTGCAGAACTAGAACGTCGCTACTCGTTGTCCGGATTCCATAGAAAATTCGGCGTGTGCTCGTGGTAGGCAGTCGTATGTTGTTTTCATCACCCCTGATTGCTGGGCGTTTGCTCAAACGCTATAAGCGATTTTTGGCCGATGTAGAGCTTCCTACTGGACAGGCCGTGACTGCTCATTGTGCCAACCCAGGGTCAATGAAATCGTGCATGGAAGAAGGGGGCGAGATTTGGCTTAGCCGTAGTGAGAACCCAAAGAGGAAACTCGCGTACTCTTGGGAGCTAGCGAAGGTCGGGGAGCAGATGGTTTGTGTGAATACAGCGTGGGCCAATCGGCTCATCGGTCATGCGTTGGAGCAAAAAAAAATACCGGAGCTCGCTGACGACGGAGCGGTGCGCACGGAAGTCAAATATGGACAAAACAGTAGAATAGATTTTCTACTAGAAGAAGGGTCGAGAAAGACTTACGTGGAAGTAAAAAGCGTGACGCTCGCCGGTGCGGGCCATGAAAGCGCTTTTCCCGATTCTGTAACCAAGCGCGGACAAAAGCATTTGATAGAACTCACTAAAGTGAAAGAAGAAGGGGATCGCGCTGTGATGCTCTTCTGTTGTTTGCGACACCCAACGGAGTCTGTGCGACCGGCTGATCATATTGATCCCGAGTATGGCCGCTTGCTTCGTACAGCCGTTAGTAAAGGAGTGGAGGTCCTGGCATATCGGTACGAAGTGTCGCCCGAAGGTTTTGCTCTGCGAGGCTCCATTCCTGTTTTCCTATAGTGACCAGCCAAAAGGGCTACCGCTATTGGTATTCCAACTTTGTTCGTGATTAAAATGTTCACATGAAACTGAGGCATTTACTTTTTGTAATAGTTGTTTGCGCAGGATTTATAAATAGCGAACGCAACGCGGAAGCCCGCGGCCTCATGATCGTAAATACCGGGCTCGACGTCACCCATGTCTCGGAGCTAAACGATGCTGCCAAAGCGGAATTGGTAGCAGAAGCCCAAGATATGAAAATCGGCTACGCATATGAACGCTTTGGTGTGTTCTGGCTTGATATCTGGCGGTGGGATGGGCAGTTCGTTTTTTATAAAGGCGATGAACTTTTCGAAGAAGAAGAAGAGACAATAGCTGCAGCCGCGGCTGGACCTTTGTCTCGGCCTATTTCGTATCGACTTCCACCTGGGTTGTTGGTTCTTGTTGGAGGGGCAATCATATTTGGGCTTTTCACTGTCTTTGGAAAAGGTAAAGAGGGTGAGCAGAATGATGTCGTCGTTGATCAGAATTTGGGTGGCACAGAAGGATCTAACGAGCCTTAGACAGAAATTTTATGGGTGTACGAAAAATCGCGCAGATCGGTAATCCGGCACTTCGGGTAGTGGCGCGAGAAGTACCTCGAGAAGAGCTTTTAACTTCGGGGTTTCAATCGTTGATTGACGATCTGATTGAAACCATGCGCCACGCGAATGGGGCAGGGTTGGCAGCAACACAAATCTGCGAACCAGTGCGCGTTTGCGCTTTAGAGGTAGCCGACAACCCACGATATCCCTACAAACCCAAAATTCCACTGGAAGTATTGATAAATCCCAAGCTGGAATTTCTCAGTGACGAGACCTTCGACAATTACGAGGGGTGTCTCAGCGTGCCGAATCTAAGGGGTATTGTTCCCCGGTATCTTCGGGCCCGTGTGACCGCTTGGGACCGGCAGGGGAATGCTATCGACAAAACGGTCTCAGGTATTAGTGCTGGGACCTACCAGCACGAGATCGATCACCTCGACGGACTTCTGTTTGTTGATAGGGTGCTGGACACAAAAACACTGTGTACCTGGGACGAATTTGATGCACACCATAAAGAGGCCTTTATTGAGTCAGTGGATAAAATAGAGGCGGAAAAGTAGCTTTTTAAAAGGCAGGGGTGAACCTGTCTCCAAGTGATTGGCTATACCTTTCCATTTTTGCTTTCAGTCTTTCGCGGCCAACCGAATCTGCATAACGGAATGGCCCCCCTCTAAAGGGTGGAAAACCGAGGCCAAATATAGCGCCGATGTCTCCGTCTTCTTCACTACGCAAAATCCCCTCGGCTTTGCATTTGAATGATTCGTTGACCATTTGGAGTACACAGCGTTCGGCGATTTCCTCAGCCGTCATCGCACTGTTTGGACGGACGCCTAAAACCTCATAGACCGTTTGGTCTACACCTTTCTTTTTACCTTCGTAGAGGTAAAAGCCCTTTTTGCTCTTTCTTCCGAGGCGACCATCGGCGATTAGTTTTTCCAGTCCGCCGCCTTCCGTCGCTTCGCTATCGTTCCCCTTGATACGTTTACTCGCTTTGTGGGCTACGTCGATGCCGACTTCGTCTAAGAGTTTGATCGGACCTACAGGGAAGCCGAAGTCCAACAGGGCGCTATCTATGTCCTCGACCGACACGCCTTCGGCTAGGATATGCGCTGCCTCGCTCATGTAGGGGCCGAGAATTCTTGACGTGTAAAAACCTGGACCATCGCCTACAACTATGACCGTCTTTCCTTGTTTCTTTCCAAGTTCTACACAGGTCGCGGTAACCCACGGAGCGGTCTTCTCGGTCTCAATGATTTCGAGCAAGGGCATTTTTTCAACCGGGGAGAAGTAATGCATACCGACCACGTTCTCGGGGCGCTTGCTTGATTTGGCAATGTCGGTAATCGGAATCGTCGAGGTGTTTGACGCAAAGATAGTGTTCGCATCGGTCAGCTTTTCAATTTCTGCCAACGCTTCTTTTTTTACTTCGATGTCTTCGAAAATGGCCTCGATCACCACGTCTGTGTTTGAGAAGCCGGTGAAATCAATGGTCGGTCGAACCAGGGCTAGAATTTCGTCTCGTTTCCGTTTGGTAATTTTTTTGCGCCTTACGCCACTGTCGAGCCCTTTTCTGATCATCGCCATCCCGCGACCTAATCCTTTGTAGTCCCGATCTTTTAGGCGAACAGGGATACGGGCACGTGACGCTGTGACATTGGCAATGCCCGACCCCATTAGTCCGGCCCCAAGCATGCCCACTTTTCGAACTTCTCGAGGCTTGACCGATGCATCGTCGACACCTGTGTCCTTCTTCATTTTAGTTGTCGTAAAGAAGATTCGAATGAGTTCCTGAGCTACATCACCGCTGACCAACTCGATGAAAAAGCGTGCCTCTGCTTCAAGGCCGGCCTCTATCCCCTTGGTAGCACCAATTTGGATAGCATTTAGCGCCAACTCGGGGGCCGGATAGTTTCCGCGAGTTTTTTCTAGGAGCTTCTTGCGGGCCTGATCGAAAAGAACTTTACGGCCAAGAGGGTTGTCTTCAAGTGCAATTTCTTTCGCATCTGCGTTGCGGAAGAAATCCAAAACGTCATTGCCGATTTTACTGAACGCATTGCCGTCGGTTTCTCCGAGGGTCTCTGCCAATGAAAGTGCTAATTTAGTCGCAGCACTCACTAATACGGGTGGGGCCACAACTTCGTCGACAAGCCCAATCTTTTTTGCTTTGCGAGCGGTGATTTGGCGCCCAGTTAAGATGAGATCAAGTGCGTTTTGTATTCCCACTAACCTTGGTAAATATTGCGTGCCGCCGGCTGCAGGCAAAACGCCAAGCTGAACTTCAGGAAGGCCAAGTTTAACTTTTCTATCCGTGGTGGTTACGCGGCCGTGACAAGTGAGTGCGAGCTCTAGGCCTCCACCAAGTGCCGTACCGTTGATTGCTGCAACAACAGGGAAGGGGAGGGTCCTGATGTTGTCGAAGAGTTCTTGGAGTTGTTTTAGGGCATCTGCCGCTAACGACATGTCCTTTAGATTCTCTTGGAATGCGTTGATATCTGCGCCAGCGTGCCAATTGCCCTTTTTGGCCGAAGCAATGACGAGAGCCCTAGGTGGGTTCGCGCGCAAAAGTGTGATCGTCTCGGCGAGCTCCTCGGCAAACTCGCGGGTGATGGTATTCACTGGCGAGTCGGGAGCGTCCATGGTGAGAACGGCAACGCCGTTATCTTCCCGTTTGAGGACCATTGTTTTCATTTTCCCACCTCGAATACGATAGCAGCGCCGAGTCCACCTGCCGCACATGCTGTTACTAAGCCAAGTCCGCCGCCTCTTCTTCGTAACTCGTTTGCGGTTTGCGTCAGTTGCCGGACGCCGGTAGCCGCGAAGGGGTGGCCTATCGCGATAGAACCGCCGGTCACATTCACTTTGCTCCAGTCAACGCTACCCACTGCTTTGCCTTGTCCCAACTTCGTTTTCGCAAAACCCTTCGATTCCCATGCTTGGGTCACAGACAGAACCTGGGCAGCAAATGCTTCGTGAATGTCTATTAAGTCGAGGTCGCCGAATTCTAATCCAGCTCGTTTGAGAGCCAAAGGAGTTGCATAAGCTGGCCCCATTAGAAGTTGTTCGCTGGGATCGAGTGCCGTGAAAGCGTAGCTGCGAATTGTTGCGAGGACTGGAAGTCCTTCCGCCTTTGCTTTCTCCTCATTCATTGCGATGAGCGCACTCGCGCCATCCGTTAGTGGAGAGCTATTTCCAGCGGTAATGGTCCCATGTTTCCGATCAAACACGGGCCGTAGCTTTGCGTAGCCTTCTACTTTGGATTCTTTGCGTACCATATTATCTTCGGACGTCGGCTTGTCGTATTTAGGCGGCGAGAGAACCGTCATAACTTCTTCTCGGAGGCGTCCATCGGCCCATGCTTTTGCCGCGTTTGTATGAGAACGGTGGGCTAACTCATCCTGTTGCGAGCGAGGAATTCCGTTTTCTTGCGCCATCTTTTCTGCGCTCTGTCCCATACTCAATCCTGTTGATCTTTCGACAAGAGCTGGGGGTTCGGGGAGGAGATCCCGAGGCCTCAAAGAAGACAAACTTCGCAACCTGTCGGGAAGTGACTTGGCTCGGCTCAGCTTGATGAGTGCTTCTGCGAGAGGTTTTCGTACCGCAATCGGAACGTCACTCGCACTGTCGGCACCGCCGGCGATTGCACAATCAATTTCACCCAACATAATGGCTTGGGCAGCATCGATGGTCGATTGGTACGAGGTTGCGCAGGCTCGTGAGACGCTGAAGGCATCCGTTGTACGCGGCATCCCAGTATCCAAGACAATTTCTCTCGCAATATTCGGAGCGGAGAGTGATGGCACAACTTGACCATAGACGACTCGGTCTACTTGTCCTGGTGACATATTGTGGCGCTCGAGAAGCTCCTGCACGACAGTACTGCCCAGTGATAATGCGCTCTGCTTCGCGTATGCCGTACCCATTTTGCAAAACGGGGTTCTCAGACCCGCCACAATGGCGACCTTGTTTTTTCCAGTCATTGAGCAGGGAGGCTACGAGGCGATGACGCGACGTGTCAACCGTTGGCTTTTGAAGGGATCGGAAACCGCTTGGGTTTGGGCGTATACGGGGTTTGGTTCTTGTTTCGGCGACTTGCCAAGAGCTAGTGGGACGGGCAATAAAGAAAGAAATGTTAGTGCGATTTACTCTGAACGATGAGCCAGTAGAGGTCGCCGTTCCCCCCCATCGCACGTTGCTTGAAATGCTTCGCGAAAATTTGGACCGCATTGGAACCAAACAGGGATGCGACAAAGGGGATTGTGGCGCGTGCGCTGTTCAAGTCGATGGGCGGGCAGTCTGCTCCTGCATTACTCTGGCGGTAGCTGTTAATGGCAAATCAGTTCAAACCGTTGAGGGAATGACGCAAAGGCATCTGCATCCACTGCAGGATTGTTTCGACAAGTTTGTTGCCGCGCAATGTGGCTTTTGCACACCCGGTATTTTGATGGCGGCAGACGCCTACCTGCAGCGAGTCGGGAGAGTCGTGTCTCGCGAAGAAGCGGCAGAAGCGCTCGCGGGAAATTTGTGCCGTTGCACTGGATACACAAAAATTTTGGATGCAGTTGTAGAGGCCAGCGAAGTATTGGCTCAGTCTCCAGTTTCACAAACGGGGGACCCTACGCTTGGGTGATTTCGAAAAAAAGGGCGACGGGCGGAAAGAGGCAAAGTCCGCTCAGCATTGGCAGATAGGAAAGAACCATCGCAAGGTAGACGCCGTTGAACGTATGCGCGGTGTTGCTCGTTACGCCGATGACATGAAGCTGCCCGGAATGCTTCACGCGAAAATCAAAAGAAGCCCTCACGCTCACGCAAAAATTGTTAGAATAGATGCTACCGCCGCTATGGCAATGCCCGGTGTTTTTGGTGTGGTTACTGGAAAAGATTTCCCAACGCCTTACGGGGTTATTCCATGGACGCCCGACGAAAACGCTCTTTGCGTAGAAAAAGCACTCTATGTTGGGGATGGCGTAGCAGCTGTTGCCGCTGTCGACGAAGATACGGCAATCGCAGCATGCAATGCGCTTGAAGTTGAGTACGAAATTCTTACTCCCCTCTTCGATCCTGTCGAATCTCTTGCGGCTAAGGACAACCAAATAAATCCTTATTCGAGGAAAGGCAATCTGTCGAAACATGTGTTGCTGGAATTCGGAGACGTCGAAAAAGGCCTTGCCGATGCTGATCATGTAATCGAGGACGAGTATCGTTTTGAAGGAACAACCCACGCCGCCATTGAGCCACATTGTGCTTTGGCCCATGTTGAGTCGAGCGGCGTACTAACTGTTTGGTCTGCGACGCAGGTTTCTCATTACTTGCACAGAGAACTCGCGAAGGTTCTCGACTACCCCGCCAATCGGATCAGAGTTATTCAGCCCCCTATCGGCGGCGCCTTCGGCGGAAAGAGTGAGCCGTTCGACCTCGAGTTCTGCGTTGCGAAGTTGGCCCTTCGAACGGGTCGCCCTGTGAAACTTCTCTATACTCGGGAGGAGTGTTTCTACAGCCACCGGGGACGTCACCCGATGGATATGAAATATAAACTCGGGGTAAAAAAGAACGGTACGATTACTGCTGTTGATGCTAAGACCATTATTGATGGTGGTGCCTATTCGAGCTTTGGACTAGTAACAACCTACTATTCTGGGCAGTTACTCTGTGCGCCTTATAATTTCGGATCGTATCGATTCGATAGCCATCGGGCATACACGAACAAGCCGGCCTGTGGACCGAAACGCGGCCATGGAAGCGTGCAACCTCGATTCGCGATTGAGTGTCAGATTGACAAAGCAGCGGTGGCGTTGGGGATGGACCCAATTGAACTTCGTAGAAAGAACGATTTGGGTTCTGACTCTGCAACGGTAAACGAAATGCGAGTTGGCTCTAATGGTTTTCTAGAGTGTTTAGAAAGGGTAGAGGCAAGTTCCGAATGGAAAAAACGCTATGGCAAACTTGAATACGGAAAAGGGTTAGGCGTAGCCGGCTCGACGTACATCAGCGGGACCAACTACTGCATCTACCCCAATAAAATGCCTCAGGCCGCTGTCCAGGTAACACTTGATCGTTCTGGTCGCGCAAGGGTTTTTAGCGGTGCTAATGATATTGGGCAGGGTTCGAATACGATGCTTGCGGTGATAGTCGCCGAAGAGTTGGGACTTGATCTTGCCGATATTCGCGTGCTCTCGGCAGATAGCGATTTGTGCCCTGTCGATTTGGGCGCATATTCATCGAGGATTACTTTGATGGTAGGCAATGCCTGCCAGCAGGCAGCAGTAGGTTTACGCAAGAAAATTATTGCAAGCGTCGCGTCGCGCTGGGAAACGAAAACCAAGAGGGTAAACTTGGTGGGTGGACAGGCCGTGGATATGGACGATCCCGAAAGAAATGTTTCGCTAGCGGAAGCATTTCAAATGGCTGAAGAAGATCATGGTCTTCTTGCAGAAGTCGGATGTTACGACACGCCAAAGGACAGACACGGTGAGTACCGTGGAGGCACGATTGGTGCGTCGCCGGCTTATAGCTTTACCGCTCACGTGGCGGAGGTTGATGTAGATGCCGAGACCGGGATAGTGGCGGTCAAGAAAGTTTGGGTGGCGCATGACTGCGGTAAGGCGTTGAGCCCTCGAATCGTGGAAGGCCAGATGGAAGGCAGCGTTTACATGGGCTTTGCTGAAGCGATCATGGAGCAGCATCTAATCGATGATGCTCATCGTGGTGTTCATTCCGGCCCCAGTCTTCTTGACTACAGGTTGCCAACGTTTACTGATACACCTGAAATCATTTCTCACATTGTGGAAGCGGCCGATGCGGAAGGACCATACGGTGCCAAGGAAGCTGGCGAAGGTCCTTTGCACCCTATTATTCCGGCAATATCCAATGCTATTTACGATGCAGTCGGGGTTCGTATGAACAAAACGCCTTTCTCCCCACCGAGGGTCCTCGCTGCAATCGAAGAACGTCGTAAACTTGAAAGTGCTGGAAAAATTGCAGCGCACAAAGCATCCAAAGACTCTGGGAAAGTGGAGGTCGCGTAGATGCTTCGTCTACCCACCTGTCGTGTAGTAGCGCCAAATTCTGTAGAAGAACTCGTCGAAGCGCTTTCCGAAGAGGGCGCCATGCTCGTGGCTGGTGGTACTGACATCTTGCCCAATCTTAAGCACCGACTTCACAAACCCTCGGTGTTGGTTAGTACGAGCGCGGTGAAAGATTTTGATTCCATGAAATGGGACGACGACTCGTTGCATCTATCAGCTGGAGTGCGGCTGTCTGATATTTCCAATGACGAGAAAATTCGAAAGGATTTTCCTAGCCTGGCGAAGGCCGCAGGATTGGTTGCGAGCCCGTTGCTACGAAATATGGGTACCATTGGCGGAAACGCCAACTTGGACACTCGTTGTCGGTACGTCAATCAAACTCATTTTTGGCGTGAAGCGGTCGGCGGGGGGTGTTTGAAGTCAGAAGGGGATGTCTGTCACGTCGTCCCTGGTGGAAAAAGCTGTGTTGCAGCTATGAGTAGCGATTGCGTACCTGTGTTAATTAGCCTTGATGCGGAGATCGTATTGGTTGGGACCAATGGTCGTCGCGTGATGCCTCTGGCCGACTACTACAAGACCGATGGCATTAGTCACACCAACCGTTTGCCAGGAGAGGTAACAACGGAAATTCGGGTGCCTCGACCCAAAACGCCTCGTCGAACAAACTACGCAAAATGGACGGTGCGCAAGAGCATAGACTTCCCTCTCCTTAGTGTTGCCCTGCGATTCGATTTGCAAAGTGATTCGCTAGATTCGGAAATTACAGACGCTCGCGTGGTTCTCGGCGTGATGGCCGCTCGCCCGAAAAACTTAACAAAAGCGAGCGCCCTCATAGGCAAGAAGTTGCGTGATGAGTCGACCGTGGACGCTCTTTGTGATTTGGTTTACAAGCAAGGAAAGCCGCTAGAGAACGTTCCCTATGAGGCAGCATACCGAAGAAAAATTTTGCCGGTATATGTTCGTAGGGCAGTCTCCGAATGGCTATGAAGGGCTTCTGCCATGGGACTTAAACCTCGACGAAGAAAATCGGTCATTAGCGTCCACGGCGACGGTGTAATCTCAAACCTGGGACCAATCGTTGAAGGTGCCAAAGACGCATTGCTCCGTGGGGAACTTGACCAAGCCGAATCGGACTTGCGAAAGGCGCTCGAATTGCTTGGACCATTAGCGGGGTCCGTTTCGCCACTTACCGCAATGGCCCATGGCTATCTAGGTCACGTCTACGCTCAGCGCGGCGATGCCGCAGAAACTTTGACGCACTACCGCCGAGCCGTGACAGCGAGCCCGGCCCACGACAAAACCAATGTTGCCGTTTACCTCGATGGACAGGCTGGCGCTTTGGCAGAGATGGGACAACTGATTGAAGCTGGCAAGTGTGCAGAGAAAGCCCTGGCCACGGCAGAATCTGCCTACGGTAACGAAGCAATTGAGTTAATTCATTTCACCGCCAGCCTTGGTTTTTTGTTGGCGGAAAGCGGTGAGCACTCCAAGGTGATCTCGGTTTTGACCCGAACCGTCGAGCTTTGCGACAAACATAGTAGTGTCGATAATCTCGATAGTTTTCTTTTGGAGTTAGCGCTCGCACATCGCGAGTGCGGTCAACTGAGGGATTCCATTAAGTACTATGAGCGAGCGTTGAAGGTGGCTTCTGACAAAAAAACAGAGACCGTCATCCACAAGAAGTTGGCAGAACTCTACGAACAAGTTGGTTCGAACGTTACGCCGATCGTTTCCATCTAAGGTTTCATCAGTTGCATTGACGATTTGATCCGCCTCACACCTTAT
>CAYPIX010000037.1:0-35010 GCA_964410875.1 uncultured Kofleriaceae bacterium | reverse complement strand
ACGTGCGATCACTAAAAATCTACTCGGACGGCGCCCTAGGCGCCCGCGGCGCTGCCCTCCTAGAGCCCTACCATGATCGAAAAGGCGAAAGCGGCGGGGTGGTTAACGACGCAGCCGCACTCACCAATATTTTTATGCAAGCCACAGAGAATGGTTTCCAAGTGGCAATCCATGCCATTGGCGATCGCGGCAACCGCAATGTTCTCGATGCCATTAAGGCGGCTGAGCGCAAAACCGGAAAAGACATGAAACGTCCCAGGATCGAACACGCCCAAGTACTGGCGTTAAATGACATCGCTCGTTTCAAACGTGAAGACGTAATCGCTTCGATGCAACCCATCCACGCCACCATGGACATGTCATTTGCAGAAGACAGACTGGGTGAACGCCGTCTTAAAGGAGCGTACGCCTGGAATAGCCTTATTGAATCCGGTGTGGTCGTGTCGGCAGGATCAGATACGCCTGCTTACCCAATCCCCTACACAAATCCTCTCTGGGGGTACCACGCCGCTATCACGCGCTCAGATCGTAACGGTAATCCCGAGGGTGGATGGACATCCGCGGAGCGGGTCGACAGGCTATCTGCCCTCCGCATGTATACACTCGACGCTGCCTACGCTGGCTTTGCAGAAAAGGACACCGGCTCGCTGTCCGTCGGAAAATTGGCGGACATAACAGTGTTGTCTAGAGATATTACAAAAATAACCCCCAGAGAAATACTGTCCACCAAGGTATTGATGACCGTCGTTGGCGGTCAAATCAAGTACCACGCCAAGAACACGCCCAATGGCGGTCACTGACAAACTTACCCCCTAAGAGGTCTCAGATCTGTTTGTTTTTCTTCAAGCTGTTGCCTAAATTTTGAAATAGTTTT
The DNA here is from genome assembly GCA_964410875.1 of uncultured Kofleriaceae bacterium. Classification (GTDB taxonomy): domain Bacteria; phylum Myxococcota_A; class Polyangia; order Haliangiales; family Haliangiaceae; genus CAYPIX01. Next base: position 34,136 of record CAYPIX010000037.1, on the reverse strand, counting down.
TCGGAACGCGAGGCTTTTGCCAAAAGAGAATTCTTCTCAATCCGCAACTCACTCACGATTTCCTGGATCCGGCCTTCCTCACCCAGCTGCAAACGGTAAGTTCGAAGGCGTTCACTGAGTTCCAGATTCCCGTAGCCGCCAGCGGCTCCAACAAGTCTATGCATTTCCATATCGGCCCGTTGACGGTTTGCGTCCGAGGTAAAATCTTGCTGCAAGAGCTCCAGCGCGTCGATTACTTTCCCAAGGCGACCAGGAAGGCGCTGCTGGAACCCCATAACCATCTGAGCTCTCTCAATTACGTTTCGTCTTTTGTTTGTCAACCACTTAGTAAAATCATCAACAGGCATAGGTGCAGCAAAGAAGTTTCCTTGAAAGCTGGTACACCCAGCCTCACAAACGGTTTCAAAATGCTCACGAGTTTCAACACCTACAGCCATAGCTTCCATACCCATTCGTTTTGCAACCGCCACCGCGCTCGCAACCACCCTGTCTCCATCGGTATCAGCGCTGGAAACGCAGAACGGTGCTATTTTCACAGCATTGCAGCGCCCTCTACCTAGTTCCACTAGAGACGAATGCCCCACACCAAACTGATTTATAGCTAGTTTAGCTCCTAGCTCCCAAAGGGGCTCCAAAAGAGAAAGATCTGTCAAGGCGTCTTCGGGGATATCCAACTGCAGACGGTCAGCCTCCAAACCGGAATCGCCGAGCATATCGCTCAACGTTTGAGCTAGCTCCTTATGTTCCAATTCCCGTATTGACAAATTCACAGTGAGAACAGGCCAGAGTTTCCGACTATACTGCGCGCAAGTAGCGAAAAGCCCCTGCATCAACGGTAGGACCTGATCCCGTAAAATACCCTCTCTCTCTAAGAGAACAAAGTCCTCGGCAGAGACAGAAGCCCGTCCCGAGTTTTTCAATCTCAAAAGAGCTTCGGCCCCTAAAACACGCCCCTCTGAAACAGAGAATTGGGGTTGCAAATGAAAGCAGAACCCCTCTGACTTAACAGCCCCCCTCAGTCGTTCATTCGCTCTTTCTCTACAATCAACTTCCTCGCTGAGCGCGTCGTCAAACAAAACGAATTGATTTTTTCCGCGTCTTTTGGCTTCGTATAGAGCTAAGTCAGCTCTGTGCAACAAGTCTTTGGGGTTTTCTCCGTTTTTTGTTTTTGCAATTCCGATACTGACAGAAACCGTCGCGCCCACTCCTTCAATTGCAGTCTCAGCCAAAGAAGAAAGACAACGTTCAGCTACACGAATGACCTCGTCGCAATTTGACGACTCAACAGCTATAGCGAACTCATCGCCGTGCAAGCGGGCAAAAACGTCTTCGGTACGAAGCAATGCCTTGATTCGCCCAGCGACCTCCCGTAACAGCGCGTCACCAGCTTTGTGCCCGTGCTCATCGTTAACAGCTTTAAAGCCATCGACGTCGAGATATAACAAATAAACAGATTGAGTGGAGCGTCTCTCCGGCGAGTGAGGAGGTTGAGGCATTTTCAAATCCAACCAGCGCATCAGCCATGACTCAGTCGCCAACCCGGTTAAGTCATCCTTTTCGTTTTGCTGCTCAACTTGGGCGCGCAATTGGTGCCTTTCCAAGGCGAACTGCACACTTCTTTGTAACGAAAACCTCGTTACCTCATCCTTGCAAAGGAAATCCTGTGCTCCTTCTCTTATTGCTTGTGCGGCTATTTTACCGTTGCGGTTGCCGCTCAGCACAACCAACGGGACGTCTGGAGCCAACCTGCGAAGATGTGTTATCGCCTCGGTCGCAGTCATGCCTGGCAATGACAAGTCGGACAAAATCAAATCGTAGGAGTTGGCACGCAAGAGCGATTCTGCGGCTGGAATGTCTAACGCATGATCGACCACGAAATCCGGAATTGCTGCTGACAGTTGTCTCTGCGCCAAAAACGCATAGTCTTCGTCGTCTTCGACGAAGAGCAACCGCCGCTGCGCCTTTTCGAATTTCCGCCCCACGTGCGAATACTACCCGAAGCTTTCCGCCGATTACATACTCAGCCAAGAGATTTACCGACAAAAGGGATATTCATAAATTGGCATACTTTTGTGTAAAAGACTTTTTTCTCTTACTATTTCCAGACTAGTGCATGGGGGGGGATCAGGGTGCGACCGCATCCTTATTGTTGGTAACAACAATAAGGACGTTGCCGCGCTTGAGAACTGCCTGCCGACTGACCTTTCCGTCGACCGGATAGACAGCTGTGCTTCCGCCCCTGGCCGGCTCATCCAAAACCAATATCACGCTGTCTTCGTTGTGGGTGAATCTGACCAGCCTCGGTATAGAGAAGCAATTCGAATGGTGACTCGCTTTCGAGTCACAACACCCATTATTCTAATCTCCGACAAGAGCCAGCAAGAACTTCAGCGTTGTGCATTGAAGAGTGGTTTCGACGACTGCATCTGGTTTCAGGAGCAAACACCCGCGGTGGTCGCCAGAACTCTTCGGTACGCGTTAGAAAAGCGACGAGTGCGCAAAGATCTTTCAAGGCTTGCTAAGTTCGACGCACTCACAGGGACGGCAAACCGTCGCTTCTTCTACGACTATCTCACCTCGGTACTAACATACCGCCGGCCCAATCAAAATCTCGCGACCCAGCGAAAAACTGAGGAGCATCGTCGTTCTTCACCAGGGGTCGCGCTCATGGTTCTTGACCTTGACGAATTTAAGTCGGTGAACGACAAACTTGGCCACCCTATAGGTGACGCAGTCCTCGTCTCTACCGCCAGGGCTCTACGTCAACACGCACGCGTGGGTGATGTTATAGCTCGTCTAGGTGGTGACGAATTCGCAATCATATTGACCAGCGCAATGTCGCGGGAAGAAATCGAAAAATGTGCATCAAGGCTCATCTTCGGCATCTCTGAGGCGATGCCTCAACAGGTTAAAAATAATTCCAACATTAAACTTAGCGCAAGTATCGGGGTCGCAATCGCCAGGCCCGACGACGACCCTACTGAGTTATTTCGGCGTGCTGATACAGCTCTCTACCATTCCAAGACTTCCGGTAAAAACACGTGGAGCTTCTACGACCCAACGGTAGACAGAGAAAAACAGGAAAAGGAGCATCTGCGCACCGCTTTGGTGTCCGCGATAGAACACCGCGAACTGACGTTGAAGTTCCAACCGATTGTCCATAGCAAATCGGGCCGTTTAGCGAGTGTAGAGGCGCTCTCTCGTTGGAACTACGCCGACCGAGGAGCCGTTCCCCCATCCATCTTTATCGCGATGGCAGAGCAAGATTATCAAATTTGGAATCTTGGCCGCTGGGCGCTCGAAGAGGCTTGCCGATGCAGCCAATCATGGAGAGACCAAGGATGTGACGTTCCCGTATCAGTCAATGTTTCGCCATTGCAATTACAGGATGAAAGATTCGAAGTATTGGTTCAAAACATTCGTGACCGTTTCGAGATTCCGCGACAAGGGCTGCAACTGGAGATCACCGAGTCTGTGATGATGGGAGATCCCAGTTCGATTTGCGCTAAACTCAAGCGTCTTCGAGATGCCGGGGTTACCATCGCTATCGACGATTTCGGCACCGGCTTCTCATCGCTAACATACTTGCGCAACCTCCCCATCCAAACCCTGAAACTCGACGGGTCGTTTGTTAGGGGCGGAGGAGAAACAAACGAGATCCTGATTCAAACCATGACACAGCTGGGTAAAAAGCTCGGATACCAGATTGTGGCTGAAGGTATAGAAACGCAGCAACAGCAACACCTCGCCACTTCATTAGAGTGTGATTACCTCCAGGGCTTTCATATAGGAAAACCGCTCGATGCCCATCAAATACCCGGCCTTATTTCAGTTCGTTAACCGATAGACGCTTGGGTTCGTCTTTAGTTTGTAGTACGAGGCAGACCTTGATTTCTGTTCGGTCCAACGTAAGCTACTTTTGAACACTGATAGGCACAAAGTGAACCCTAAAAACGATAAATTGCGCATCGTAGCTATAGGAGCGTCTGCGGGAGGCTTGGAAGCTCTCCAAACTTTGTTCGACAACATGCCGAACAATACGGACATGGCCTTCCTCGTGGTCCAGCATTTGTCCCCAGACTTCAAGAGTTTGATGGACGAGCTCTTGGCACGGCACACCCAGATGTCAGTGGAACTGGCAGACCACCAGCAACGGCTCAAACCAAACCACATCTATTTGATTCCTCCCGGCACCAATATGGAAATAGAAGCCGGAAAGTTCAAACTCACCAAACAAAACCGAGACGGCTCGCTTAACCTTCCTATCGACATTTGTTTTGTTTCTGTAGCCAAAGAGGCAGGAGAGAACGCGGTTGGGATTGTCCTTTCGGGCACAGGAAGTGATGGCGCTCGCGGTGTACGGGCCATAAAAGAGGCCGGTGGTTTGATAATGGCCCAGGAGCCAAAGACAGCCCGATTCGACGGAATGCCTCGTAGCGCAATCGCGAGCGGATGCATTGATGCTGTATTGCCCCCCGAGGAGATTCCAAAGGTCCTGGTTGGTTACAGCAGCAACCCAATTGCCTCCCAGTATTCGCACGCCCACAACCTATTGGCCGCTACCAATCGGCTTGACGGAGCTCTCGCCGTCTTAGCCCGAAAAACCGGCGTTGACTTTTCTGACTATAAAAGGCCCACGGCGTCCAGGCGTATCGCTCGGCGTATGGGCCTTCGGGGGCTACAAAACGTCGACGAATACCTAGAACTCTTGCGCGCAGACGACGAAGAGGCAAAAGCGTTGACAAACGACCTCCTAATCGGGGTAACCCGTTTCTTCCGAGACCCTGAATCGTGGGACTTATTACAAAAAGAAGTGCTGACCTCCATCGTTCGCGATGAAGACATAAACGAAATCCGAGTATGGATAGCCGGTTGTGCGACCGGAGAGGAAGCCTACACGCTGGCAATGCTAATCGAAGAAACCCTTGCCCAAGAAAAGATCGATAAGCCTTACAAGATATTTGCTACGGACCTCAACGAAAAAGCAATTAGAACCGCAAGCATTGGCGAATATCCGACGACCCTTGGAGTCGACATTGGTGCAGAACGGCTCGCAACATTCTTCAATACCAACAACGACTCCTTAACGATCCGGCGCAAGGTCAGAGAGCACATCGTATTCGCCCGGCACGACGTCTTGCGGGATGCCCCGTTCAACCGCCTTCACCTAGTTTCCTGCAGAAATCTTCTCATATACGTCGAGCCATCTGCCCAGCGTGATGCCATCTCGTACTTCCACAACGCGCTGCTCCCCGGCGGCGCTCTTTTCCTAGGCTCTAGTGAAACACTGGGAGTACTGGGTGATAGTAACGCGTTCAAAGTCGTTTCAGAGGCCAAACGAATCTGGCTGAAGAACGATGGAGAACGAATACCACTCCCACGTGACAACGCAAATCGAGACTTAGCCAACCAGCTTCGCCGAACAATAGGGCCAAACACAAATCCAAGAAACAGCATCCAGGACCGCGCTCAGACTCTTCTACTTGAGCGGTATTGCCCTCCCAGCCTTCTTCTCGACTCCTCAAACAACATTGTTCACACATTTGGCAATGTAGAGGATTACCTAGCAGTTTCCCCGGGGAAATTCTCAACTAACATTTCGACAATGGCATCGCCCGATATCAAGGTCGCTCTCCTTGGCGCCGTAAACCGACGTAGCAGGACCGGTGGCGCTACCAAGCTCCGCGGGGTGGATTTCGGCAAAGAGAAGACCCGGCGCACTGTAAACCTCGAAGTTGTTCCACTAGATATGGAAAGCAAGGATTCAGGGGCGACAATTGTCACGTTCAAGGAAGAACGCGCCTCGAGCCCCCCCCTACCTATTTCCAGCGAACTTGGGAACCATAAAGACGTTAGAATTCAAGATTTAGAGATAGAGCTACAACAGCTTCGCGAAAATCTCCAGGCTACCGTAGAAGAACTTGAAACTTCGAACGAGGAACTTCAGGCAACAAATGAGGAGCTTATCGCTTCAAACGAGGAACTTCAGAGTACCAACGAGGAACTGCAATCTGTAAACGAAGAATTGCATACCCTTAACTCTGAGTACCAAGAGAAAATCAAACAACTCATACAAGCCACAGCAGATAACGACCACCTTCTGGCGACCACAGGAATCGGTGTTATTTTCCTTTCTAAAGGGCAGGAAATCAGGAAATTCACTCTCGCTGCTACCGATGCTGTCAACATTCGCACCAGCGACATCGGTCGACCGATGGGAGAGCTTAGCCACATGCTAGGAAACTTCGACCTTACGTCGGCTATCGATCAAGTTTTGGAATCCGGCAAACCCTTCCGGGGCCGAGTTAAGAACTACCAAGAAAAGCGGTTGCATCTGACAATCCACCCATCCTTGAATGATGTGTCCGCCATAGACGGTGCCGTTGTTTCGTTCACCGATGTCACTCAAGTCGAACGTGAACAAGCAAAGTTAGATGCACTATTGAACGCTGCACCTATCGGCATCCTGATCTTCAACGAAGACAGCCACCTTGCGTTGGCAAATGAACAAGCCAACGAGATCCTTGGACAGGATATTCACATCTTCGATGAAAAAATAGACGGAAGACAACTCGCTGCCGCCAGTCCTGCCGGGAAGGAACTGGAAGGAATTCTCGCCAACAATTCGGAAACGCCGCAAGACCTCGCCCACGACAATGGAAAAATTTATGAGGTCCGTTCTGCTCCGGTTCGAACCTCAAACGATCAGATTATCGGGAAAGTTTTGATTTCCCAAGATGTAACAACGGCAAGAAGTTATGCGAAGCGCCTGGAGCAATCCAATTCCGACCTGCGGGATTTCGCATACGTAGCATCCCACGACATGAAAGCTCCGTTGCGAGCGATTATCGGACTTGCAGAACTTCTCTCCGAGAACATCGGCGCAAATCTGGATCAAGAGAACGAGAAATATCTGCAAACAATAGTAAAACGGTCGAGAAAACTGAGCGAGTTCTTAAACGGCCTTCTGTCGTACTCGGTGGTAGGGGAATTGAACACCGAACGGACTGCTGTAGATTTGGACAGACTTATCGCAGACATTTTCACTGACGTGTCTGGGGAAAAGAAGTTTAAAATAAAAAAAGATAAACTGCCGACAATCTACGCAAACCCAGTGCTAGTAGAACAGGTCTTGCGCAACCTGATATCTAACGCGGTCTCCTTCACACCCAAATCCGGCCTCATACAAGTTCGGCAAATTGAAGGAAACCCGCTCATCATCGACATCATCGACTCTGGGCCCGGAATTCCCAAAAAATTACAAAGCAAAGTTTTCGATTTGTTCCAATCCTTCTCTAGCGGAGATTCAAAAGGGGGAACAGGGCTCGGGCTCGCAATTGCCAAAAAGGCTGCATTCTCCTTGGGAGGTTCTTTGCACCTCCAATCACAGCCTGGAAATGGTGCAAAGTTTCGTTTTAAATTGCCCCACATGAAAAAGGGAATCCACTGAAAGACAATTCTAAACCGGAAGACCTCCCAAGTATTCTCTTCGTAGAAGATGACGAAGTGGACATCTTGTTCTTCCAACGAGCTCTACAAACACTCAACTTTCAAACCGCCGTCCACCAAGTGACTACAGCTGAGCATGCTTGGAGTTTCCTCGAGTCTGCTCAAAGCAATAAAATTGTAGTCGTGACGGATCTGCGACTGCCTGGTATGGGCGGACTAGAACTACTTCGTCAAATTCGTGAACACGAAAAATTATGCACGACTCCAGTATTCGTTTTGTCTTCCTCGGAAGACAAAATGGATGTCCTGACCGCCTATAAACTCGGTGTGTCCGGATATCTTGTGAAGAATGATTCGGGAATGGATCTCGCGGACAAACTGAGGGGTTTGTTCTTCCTGGTCGAAAGCATCACCTTTCCCCCTTAAATCCTCCTTCCGAGGGCAAGCTAAACTGTGGCAAAGATACCTCGAAGAAAGTGCAGCGAGGAACTTGAGCCAACATTTTTGAGATCGGGCAACTGTCGTAGAACACCCCCAGCCTCCTTAATTGATAGATGCATATCCCAATCAGGGAAGGCCCTCTTGGTAAGATCTCCTTCGTGCAACACATCAATCGAGGTGTGGCGCGGATCCTCCGAAATCTTTTCCATGAGCGCCTTTACTACCGACTCACTTCCCTCCAACACTTGTGCGAATTCCCGAGTTTCTCGAAAGTAAATTAAAACCCCGGTAATTCCATTCCTGCTATTGGCTGTCTGGGCGTCCGCCCCGATTCCCTCGAATTCCTCCTTCGAAACGGCGGTCCTCGCTACGCTACAGTAAACCAACTCGTACACGGCCATAGTATGTGTCAACCCAGGGACCCGTAAAAGGCTTCAGTGGAAACACTAGTAATTGCCTCACGATGGACATGGCCAATGAACTCGTTTAGGTTTCCCCACACATGGGTAAATCTGCACAAACCGACCATGACATTCAGGCCTCATTGAAAACCCGTTGGAGCCCCCGGGCATTTGCCGACCGGACAGTACCCATGAAAACGGTTCGCTCTCTCTTGGAAGCGGCTCGATGGTCCGCTTCGTGCTTCAACGAACAGCCCTGGCGCTTTGTGATCGCCCACAAAGACACTCCAGCTCAGCATAAGAAAATGATGGATTGCCTCATGGAAGGAAACCAATGGGCGGAGAGAGCACCGGTGCTCATCCTTGCCGCATGCAAGAATACCTTCTCGCTCGACGCCAGAGACAACGCACATAGTCAATATGACCTCGGAACCGCAACCGCGCAACTCACCATGGAAGCGACAGCCAGGGGCCTTTTCGTTCATCAAATGGCAGGTTTCCACCCCAAGAAAGCGATCGCGGCCTATGCCATACCAAACGACTTCACACCGATTGCCGTGCTCGCCGTAGGGCATCTCGGCGATCCAAACACCCTACCCGACGACCTCAAAGAAATGGAAGAGCGACCGCGAGAACGTAAACCCCTCGCGGACATCGCCTTTACAGATTCCTGGGGGACATCGCTCTAAGTACTCATAGAGTCAGCGCGGCGCGCGGCGCTACACTCGTCGACGCTGGCTTGGCTATCGCGTCCAACCCGTCGTAGACCCCGGGGAACCCAAGACGAGCCATGCGAGGTGTTGCCCTCCTCCTGTCGCCATCGCTAAGCCCGACGAGCTGAGCAATCTCTATCGGTTTTGCAGAGCCATTGCCGGCGCAGCCAACACGCACTCGAACAAGCGACGTTACGTCATCCCAATCGAATAACCCGGCAAGAGTTTTTGCCGTCGCTCCAGTCACTACTTCTGCAGACTGGATATAGGGCCGGATATCAATGGTTTTCTTTCTCTTTCTAGCCACCGGCAGCGTAGTAGCATTTACCATTTCTTCGACCGAGTTCGACGCGCTTTCTATGTCTAAATCGCCGGCGCTCGGCGCCAGAAGCAAATCAAAGCTAGTGACCTGTTTCGAAAGCTTTGTACTGCCTTCTAACATTTCCCAGACCCCGGTGATTAAAATCCCTTCCGGCGTCACTTCATCTAACCGGCGCCGCAATTCTGCTGCGGTGATATCTGACTCAATAGACACGTCAAAGGGTTCAGCAAACGCTTGAATCCCAAGAGACAGAGCGGGTGCAGTGCTGATATTGGGCTGCGGGTGAAATCCTCGAGAATACGCGACCTCAATACCCGCGCGTCGGAACAATCGCGCCAATACGCGTTTTGTATCGAGGTGACCGAGGAAAGCAACGCGGCCAAGCTTGGTATAACGAACCCTAAATCGTTTGGTAGGTTTGTCGGCAAAATGAACCTGTGGCTTGCTTCGCCCTGCTGCCGCTTGCCGCGGAGGCTGTTCCGGCCGAGGCTCCTTGGCCCCTAGAGTCCGAAGATAGGTGAGCCTCTCGTTCTTCATCTTGGTGAGATCGCACGCGACCCCGCAGTCGTAACAAACCAGCTTGCCAGGCTCAGCTTCAGCGTCCTTTAGGTTGCTATGATGAACAAGAGAACCCCGTACTTTCCCGCACGGCGGCGAGAGTCGGTCTTTTAAAGCCTTTCTGTATTCGGACAGCAAGAACCCGTCCTCGAGCCCAACATCGATGTGATCCCAAGGTAACCGCGCACTGATGGGCCTGGTACCAAGATACGACTCAACATCGATCTCAGTGTCTGCGAAAACGGTCTTCCACCGCTCAACATCGAAAAGCTCGTCCCACCCGTCAAATCGTGCCCCTCGGCGCCAACCAAGCTCAATTGCTTGACCGATGCGCCGATCTCCTCGACTGAAAACACCCTCTACGAATGAAACACCACGGTTGTGGTACTTGAGGCGCAGTTTACGTTGAGTCACAGAGTCCCTAAGCAAGCTCTGCTTGCGAGCGATTTCATCAATGGAATCCTGAGCACACCACTGAAAAGGCGTGTGGGGTTTGGGAACATGAGAGGAAACGGAGACCGTCACCTCGCCTTGCTTGCCGACGTACTTCCGACCGACATCCAGGGTTTTCTCGCCCGTTGCCACAATACCCAAGACATCTTCGTCCTGCTCAGTTGGCAAGCCAATCATAAAGTAGAGCTTTAATCTTCGCCAGCCTCGTTGAAACACCCGTTCGGCTGAATCGAAAACGTGTTTTTCCGTGACATTCTTATTTACCACGTCACGCATACGCTGAGTCCCAGCTTCTGGGGCGAAGGTTAGCCCTGTGACTCGCATGGAGCTCATTTCGTCGAGGATCTCGTTTCCCAGTCCATAAGCACGAAGCGACGAAACCGAGAGAGACACTTTCTTGTCTTTGAGACCACCCATGACCTTACGCACAAGCGGTGTAATGCTTGAGTAGTCGGCGGTACTCAAACTAGTTAGAGAGGTCTCGTCATAGCCGGCTTTCTCCACACCGCACATAACCGAATTAACGATCGACTCGGGATCACGCTCTCGTACAGGTCGGTAAATCATACCCGCCTGGCAAAAGCGGCAACCCTCAGTGCAGCCGCGAGCGATTTCCACGCCCGCGCGGTCAAACACGGCTTCTGCATACGGAACGGGCGTATCGCCAGGAAAGGGAAACTTGTTGAGGTCGGCAACGAACCCTCGGCGCACGCGCTTTGGTACCCTTGGATCGAGGGGTTGACCGACCACGGTCATCCCAGTCTCCTCGTCTACAGTGGTTTCGTAGAGACTGGGGACGTAGAGCGGATATTTCTCCGCCAACTGAATCAGGGCTTCGCGACGCTCAAGCCCGTCTCTTTTCATTCGGCTCCAATCGGTGAGTAGCGAGGGAAGCTCTTCTTCCGCTTCACCGACATAGAATGCGTCGAAGAACTGAGACATGGGCTCAGGATGAGTAGATACCGGCCCGCCTCCCAGAACGAGCGGGTGCTCGAGAGTTCGGTCCTTAGCGTGCAGTGGAATTCGCCCTAAATCGAGCAGAGTAAGAACGTTGGTAAAGGTGAGCTCATACTGAAGAGAAATACCAACCACATCAAAATCACATAGAGGTGTAGCGCTTTCGAGACTAACCAGGGGAACCTCGTGCTCGCGCAGCTGTTCTTCCATGTCTATCCAAGGCGTAAAACATCGCTCAGCCCAAAGCTCGTCCTTTTTGTTCACCAGGTCGTAGATAATCTTCGTGCCCATGTGAGACATGCCGATTTCGTAAACATCGGGGAATGCGAGCACCATACGACCTTTCACCGTATTCGGGTCTTTGGTGACTGATAGATACTCGCCTCCCAAATAGCGGGCGGGCCTATCAATCCTGTCGATGAACGCGGCGTATGGGTGGGCCATAGAATGCGCTTCGTACCAGTTTCTACCAGGCCCTGGCAACTACGGGTTTTCTGTTAACTTTTCACCGACCAACCAGTCACGGTCCACGGTAAATGCACCGGGAAGACGCGGTCTCGGAAACCGAGACTTCCACGAGCCCTGTAAGCCCGCTTGCCTGCTTCCACAGCCAATGTGCCAAAAGCTCGCTGGTCGGGTTCGACAGTCCTGGAATGTCATTGAGGAGGCGGTGATCGAGCTGGTCAATAAGGGGGCGAATCACTTCGTCAATCTCAGAAAAATCCATCACCCATCCGGTCTTTTCTCCGACCTCCCCTTCGACGACGACCCCAACCCGGTAGGAGTGACCGTGAACACGTTTGCACTTATGTCCCTCGGGCACGTTAGGGAGCGAATGTGCCGCTTCAAAACGGTATTCTCGTTCCAACAGGGTGGCCATAGAGCACCGACTCTTAGCGTACAATCAGAGGGAATGCACGGCACGCTTGGAATGCTTGAAACTCTAGTCCTCCAACCAAAGCTCTAGTGGACAGAAAATTTGCCGGCATTTTCACTGAGTCACGTAAACAAGTTCGCCCCTTAGAGTGGTACTGGCCTTGCAAATCCGGTCCTCGTGAAATCTTTCTTGATAGGGATTGGTTCCCTCTGTTTGGGCGTAGTGGTTTTCAGCCCAAAAACGCCAAGCCAGACTGAAGCACCAGAAAAAACAGCCTGGTCCCAACCACGTTTAGAAACACCACTTTCTAAAGTGTGGAACGAGCTACAGAAACTCCGCACACAGAGAATCGAAGCATGGAAAGCGAACAGCTTCCGCACCCGCTCAGAAGCTTTCCAAGGCTTGAAGGCAGCGACCATCAGCCGAGAAGAAATTACATCTCTATTCGCTCAAAGAGGCATCTCGAGCTACTTAAATGGACCCAAAAGAGCCACTGACCCAGGCCTACTTCAAAAAATTGTCGAGAGCGAGAACCATAAAATGCGTCGTGTTTTCATTGAGAGATCGAGTGCTTTGTCGAAACTTCCCTACGGCGACGTCGACGCGGTCAACGCTCTCCTCCACGACTAGCTCGACTCGACTGACGCGCCGTCTCTATAGCCTACCAATAAGCCAGCACGTACACTGAGATCATTATTGGCAAGGAAATCCTTTACGCCTTCGCTTCCTGCAAGCTTTTCCCCAATTCCTACGTCGCCGCTTTTTAGCCCGTCATGGATCACCTCCGCGGACTCGACAACCTCGCCAAAATAGTCAAGGCGCCTGTTCACAGTAGTGACCATGGCCGCACCTAGGTCGACAGCGATTCTACAGGACGGTTTTTTTCCAACCAGCTGAGTTGCCGCGTCCACAGCCAAAACCGGACTTCGGAACGTCGCCATGATTCCCTTGCCCCAGATCTTGACGATAGCACCATCAAGACTGTCAAGAATGGGCTCCACAACCCCGCGCAACGCTGCGAAGTTAGACGACCCAGAATCGTCGACAAGAAGCACAGTAGCAGAGCTGGTGCGGACAAGGCTCTCGGCAGAAAGGACATCCTCCGCAAAGAGGGAACGAAAAAGAGGCACACAAGCAGCTTCAGCGGCCGAGAAAACGTCTTCGTCTTCTTCATCAATTTCAATCCGAGCCAGCAAAGCCGTTTCGGTCTCATTGGTAACGACAAGCTGTTGGCTATCGGGCGCGAGCAACCTGTCCTGAAGCAGTCGGCTACCACGACCAAGCACAACTTCCATCCTCACTGCAACGCCATCGTCTGCAACTCGAAAACGAAGAGGTTCATCCAGTCCTTCGGCAACAAACTGATAGGAGCCTGGAGACAGAGAAGTGTCCATCTGGAAACGTTGTCCAGCGTCAACGAACACCTGAGCGACTACGTGGGGTTTATTGCCTGGGCCGCCGATACAATAGACCTCCGAATCCGGCTGCCTTATCTGTTCGTGAGCTTGGAAGATCAGCTCAACCGATCGCGCAAAATCCACGTGGTAACCCAGTCGACAAGAATCACAATGCTCCTTGGAAGCAACCTCTGCCAAAACCTCAGCCATAGAAGCAGGCACGCGACATCTAGAACAAATCAAATGCCAACGGTGGACCAGAAGCCCAATTTCTGTTGCACGAAGAAAAGTCTCAAGCACCTTGTCTTCATGGAACCCATGGCTACGCGCCCAAGCTTTAGGACGAATTCGAGCGACGTCTTGGGCATTTGCGTGTTGCAGAAATTCAACAAGCCTAGTGACCACCGCTGGTTCGCATCCCAACGACAGTAAACGTTGAGCTCCTCCGCCCAAACGAGCGATTTCCACGCTGCCAAGTCCATTATATTGAAAGGGGTTCCCCTTGATCTCCGACCGACCTCGGCTGTGCCCGTCGAGGTCTCGGTACATTTTTTTGAGCAAACGAGTGTGCTTCCGCATCTCGAATCCCACCACCATTGCACCCAACCTCCCTTTCGGAACCAGCTCAATTTTTTGTCGCAATAGGGTGCCGTTTTCCTTCGGGGTGAGCTCAACCGTACTCCGGTACCACTTGAGAGGCCCCTTCGAAAAGACTCTCACAACCCCGAGTCGCTTGGGCGCGACCCACTCGTATGGATGTTCTTCCCACTCCATCGCCCCCCACCACGGCCGGGAACGCCCAATCACCACTAGCGGATCATCGGTTTGCTGAACTTCTTCAACACGATCGAGGCCGATGAGTTTGTTGACCCGGTTCGTGTCTGAAATAAGTGGCCAAAGTTCCTCTGGGGAGGCCTTGAGAAGCAGCTCAACCTCATAAGTACGCGCGGCAGGTTGCTTAATTTCGCCAGGAAGCACCGGATGCTGAGACAGGTGCACCTGCGCTCCCCGGCGAAGTTCCTCAATTCTCTCTAGGAAGTCGCGCGCGTCGTGCGGTCTCTCCTCCCGAGCACGGGCCAAACAAATATCTACAAGCTCGGCAACACCATCGGAAACATCGGCGCGAACGGTTCGCAACTTGGGGACTTCTTCTTGAAGTCGAGCCGCTACGGTGGCGATAAACGTTCCCCGCAGAAGAGGAGGTGCGCCAGCGAGCATGGCGTAAACTACGGTCCCCAAGGAGTACACATCGGCCCGACCGTCTACGGCCATGCCAGTGAGAATCTCTGGGGCCACGTAGGCTGGAGTGCCCACAAAACCACCTTCTCGAGTTACCGCATCAGTTTCGCTTCCTTCACGCCGGGCGATGCCGAAATCACACAGGATAGCCCTACCCTCCTGGCTACCCCATTTATGCAAGATGACATTTGACGGCTTGATGTCTCGGTGAACGATTCCGGCCGCATGCACCTCTGCCAAACCACGGGCCATATCGCCAGCGATGCGGAGAGCTTCTTCTTCATCCAATGGCCCTTTGTCCAACCGATCGGAAAGCGAGTCACCGGCGACAAAGTCCATAACAAGAAACGGCTGTTCTCCGTGCAAACCAGAATCAATAAAACCAGCGACATAGTCACTCTTCACCAACCTCAACAACCGGGCTTCGCGCTGAAAACGCCGCAGAGCGGTTTCGTCGGTCAATGTATTGACGAGTTTGACGGCAACCTCGCATCCGGAACTCGGATCACTGGCCTTGAACACTGAGCCCATCCCGCCTTGGCCAATTTTCTCGGTTACTACAAAGTCACCAATTTTTTCCTCTAAGGCACGTGGAGGCATCGGCCCAGGCTGTGCGACCGTATCAGCGTCCCCAAAACTTGTGCCCCCCGTGTCTTTCAAATCCCCTGCGAAAGGATACCGAGTTCCTAAGAAGCGGGCAAATGACGTACGGAGCTATTTCCCTAGCCTGGAAACTTGTTACCCTCCAGGCATGGATTCCCCGCGGTTAATCCCACTAGCGATGGGGTTTCTCACCTGTTTGCTCACGCAACCGGTCCAGGCGGACGGTGAGCCCAAGGTCGGTCATCTCGTTATCGCTGGCGCCGCCATGGCAGTTCCCACGTATTTTGCTGGCGTTGCCATCCATGAAGGCAGCCACGCGCTTGTCGCCAAGCTTTCGGGCGCCGAGATTCTGAAATTCAAAGTGCTCCCTTCGCGAGAACCAACCACCGGTGCTTTTTACTTCGGCTACGTGAGCTATCGCGGAAAACTCTCGCGTGGGCAGAAAATCAGCTTCTTCACTGCGCCGAAGTTTGTGGACCTAACTCTCTTGGGAACCTACGCCGCACTGGTTTTTACCAACACGATCCCGGAAAACCGATATGGAAGAATGGCAATGGCGGTATTTGCAACCGGTGCCTGGGTCGACTTTTCGAAAGATTTGTTTACGACAAGTCCCAACTCCGACCTCATCAAAACCTATAACTTGCTGTACCTGAATACAGAATGGAAACGGCTGCCTCTCAGGGCCCTCCAAGCGGGGCTTTCTGCCGCAGCGGCCTATGTGCTATTCCGAGGTTTCGACGGTGTCTTCGAACGAAACGACAGAGAGCGGACTCGATTACTTCCGCTCTTCAGCGGAACCTTTTGATCCCAAAACTGGCCATTGAAAAGTGAATGAGAATCTGAGTGGTAGCTCTGGGGCAACCAATTGGCTATGCTCCGCCGCGAAATGAACACCCCCGTCGAAAGTCGAATCGAGCCGGTACCGGCCAAGGTGAACATCAGTAAAGAAGAGCTCCTCCCGCTGTACCGCCAAATTCTTGCGATTCGGCGCATGGAAGAAGCATCGGCAAAAGCATACTCCCAAGGAAAAATTGGTGGGTTCCTTCACCTTATTATCGGCCAGGAAGCTGTTTGCGTTGGCGCTATCGCAGCTACCAAGCCCGACGACTACGTCGTTGCAACCTATAGAGACCATGGGCACGCCTACGCAAAAGGCGTGAGCTCGCGTTCAATCATGGCGGAGCTCTACGGAAAAAAGACCGGGACCGTAAAAGGGCTTGGCGGCTCAATGCACCTTTTCGACAAAGAAACCAATTTCCTGGGCGGTTACGGAATCGTTGGTGGACACGTCCCCATTGCTGCCGGCGCTGGGTTTGCCTCCAAGTACCGCGGGGACAAACGTGTGACGCTCTGTTTCTTTGGCGAAGGCTCAAGCACAATCGGAGGATTTCAAGAAGGCATTGCATTGGCCGCGCTCTGGAAACTCCCTGTAGTTTTCATCTGCGAAAACAATATGTATTCAATGGGCACTCCTCTCTATCGTTCGCTCGCGGTAGAAGATGTTTCTATGCGTGCGCTTGCTCACGGCATGGCCCGCGACCGTTTTGACGGCGATGATGTTGTGACTGTTCGAGCGCGAATTGCCGAAGCCGTTGAACGAGCCAGGGAAACCAACGAACCAACCCTGGTCGAAGTACGCACCTACCGGTTTAGGGGGCACTCCATGAGTGATCCCGGTCTGTACAGAACCCGCGAAGAGGTTGCGGAGATGAAAAAGCGTGATCCCGTGGGAATAACCCGAAAACGCCTCATCGAGGATTTCGGTGTAGACGAAGCAGAAATAAAAAAAATAGACGCAGGTGTAAAAGAAGAAATCGCCGACGCAGTCCGCTTCGCCGAAGAAAGTCCCCCCGCCGACGACTACATGTCATACGTTTACAAGGATTAGCGAAGTGCCAGTAATTACAGTCAGAGAAGCCTTAAACCAGGCTATGCAAGAAGAAATGGACAGGGATGAAAACGTCTTCCTCATGGGTGAGGAAGTCGGTCATTACCAAGGCGCCTATAAGGTGTCCCAAGGCCTCTTACAAAGGTTTTCTGAGCGTCGCGTGATCGATGCACCCATCGCAGAAATGGGTTTCGCCGGTATCGGCGTAGGGGCAGCCATGGTCGGCCTCCGTCCCATTATCGAGTTTATGACGTTCAATTTTTCTCTCGTTGCGATCGACCAGATCATCAACAACGCGGCCAAGCTTTTCCATATGAGTGCTGGGCAATTCAATATACCAATGGTCTTCCGAGGTCCTGGCGGCCCGGCGATCCAGGTTGCCCAGCAGCACTCCCAGGCGCTGGAATCAATGTACGCCCACGTTCCTGGCCTGAAGGTCATGATGCCCAGCACCGCGTACGACGCGAAGGGAATGCTTAAAACCGCCATTCGTGATGAAAACCCGGTTGTTTTCATTGAGGGCGAAACTCTTTACAACAACCAAGGTGAAGTTCCCGAAGAGGAATATCTAATTCCATTCGGCAAGGCCGACATAAAACGAGCGGGCGAAAACGTGACCCTGATTGCCTGGTCTCGAGCTGTACCAATTTGTGAGGAGGCAGCCGTAGAGTTGGAGAAGATCGGAGTCTCTGCCGAAGTGCTAGATCTGCGAAGCTTGCGCCCCCTTGACACCGAAGCCATGGTTAACAGTGTAAAGAAAACGGGTCGCTGCGTAATCGTAGAGGTAGGTTGGCCCCTGGCCGGTTTCGGAGCGGAAGTCGCCTACCAAATCCAGCGTGAATGCCTTGATTACTTAGACTCCCCTGTCGAACGTGTCACCACCGATGACACACCCATGCCCTACGCCGTGAATCTTGAAAACGAAGTAATCCCTCAACCTGCAGACGTGGTTCGCATGGTGAAGCGAACCCTTTACATGGACTAACGAAAAAATGGCTCAAATTATCGGTCTACCCAAACTATCGCCAACTATGGAAGAAGGCGTGCTTGTTCGCTGGGTAAAAAAAGAAGGTGATTCCGTCGAACCTGGCGATCTGGTGGCAGAGGTAGAAACCGACAAAGCCAATATGGATTTCAACCTCGAGGATGAAGGCGTTTTGCTTAAGCTCTTGGTTAAAGAAGGTGACACGGTAAAACTCGGCGCCCCTGTAGCGATCCTCGGAGAGGCGGGGGAGGACATTGCGGCGTTGGTCGCAGAAGCTGCCGGAGGAGCGTCTGCTCCTTCGCCAACACCGGCTCCCAGTCCCGCTCCGGCACCAGTAGCATCATCTACTCCTCCGGCTGAGCCTCCTCCCCCACCTGCGACTTCCTCTGCTTCCCCCGCGCCTGGTCAAGCGCTTCTCGCCTCCCCGCTCGCCAAGACCTTGGCCCTCGAACTGGGAATAGATATTCGACAAGTAAAAGGCACGGGGCCCGGCGGAAGAATCGTCGAACGCGATGTAAAAGCTGCGAGTCAAGGAGCCACTCCGGCTCCGCCGCCGCCAACCGGTGGCACAGCTGCCGCTCCTCAAACCGCCTCCTCGTCGACGGCGCTCGCAGTTGTCCCAGGAGGCGCACTAACCCTGCCCGGCGCCGACGGTCAATATGCGGACAAAGAACTGACAGGGATGCGCAAGACCATTGCCGAACGCCTTACCGCGGCAAAACGCGACATCCCTCATTTTCGCGTTACGAGCAGTTTTGACGCTGCGCCCATGATGCTTTTTCGCAAACGGCTAAACGAATTAATTTTGAACTCCGGCGGCACCAAGGTCTCCATCAACGACCTCCTCTTGAAGGGAGTTGCCCGCACTTTACGGAAGGTTCCCGAAGTCAACGTTGCGTTTATGGGCGACAGTATTCGTTATTTCACCCAAGTTCACATTGGTGTCGCAGTCGCACTCGATCGCGGACTCATCACACCCGTGATTCGCAATGCCGACATGAAAGGCATTGGCGTGATTGGCGCTGAAGTTCGCGATCTCGTCACGCGGGCAAAAAATCGCCAAGTCAAAGCTGCAGAAATCCAGGGTTCGACTTTCACGGTATCGAACCTAGGCATGTTCGGTGTTGACCACTTCGATGCGATCATTAACCCACCAGAAGCGGCGATCCTAGCCGTCGGACGGATTCGCGATGAAGCTGTCATTTCCGACAATCAAGTTTCTATGGCGAAGCGAATGACCCTAACGCTTTCTTGCGATCACCGAGTCGTTGATGGTGCGCTTGGGGCTCGTTTCCTCGACGAACTTGTTGCGGTACTTGAGCAGCCGGAGACCTTGGCTCTGTGAGCGATTCTTTCGATGTTGTTGTTATAGGCAGCGGCCCAGGCGGCTATGTGGCTGCGATACGGGCTGCTCAGCTCGGTCTGACAGTTGCGTGCGTGGAAAGAGAAAACCTCGGTGGAATCTGCCTAAACTGGGGCTGCATTCCCACAAAAGCACTTCTGAGATCAGCAGAAATTTTCGAACTTTGTCAGCGAGCAAGCGAGTTTGGTGTCAAAGCAGAGAACGTCGATTTTGATTTCAACGCAATCGTAAAGCGCTCTCGGGGCATCACGACAAAGATTTCCAAGGGGGTTGCCTATCTGTTCAAGAAGAACAAAGTCACCCACGTCGAGGGCAATGCAAAACTGATGGGCGCGGGACGAATCTCTGTAGAGTCCCAAAGCGGTAAACGCGACCTAACGGCGAAAGATATTATCATCGCAACAGGAGCCCGTGCCCGCAGCTTACCGGGCATTGAAATGGACGGCTCACATATTATTGCGTACCGAGAAGCAATGACCCTTAATGAGCGACCTAGCTCCATGGTAGTCGTGGGAGCGGGGGCCATAGGTGTGGAGTTTGCGTCTTTTTATCGCTCGTTGGGCACCGACGTTACAGTCGTGGAGTACGCCAACAGGTTAGTCCCCAACGAAGACGAAGAAATCTCAACCGAGCTTCTGAAGGCATACAAAAAGCGCGGAATCAACTGCCACGTCGGCCATAAAGTAACCAGTGCCAAACCAAACGGCGGCCAGGTCAATGTGACAATCGAATCCGTTGACTCAAGTGAATCGAAAACCTTTGTCGTCGACAAAGTGTTAATGGCGACTGGGGTCGTAGGCAATGTCGAGAACCTAGGACTCGAGCAAATTGGCGTGGGCATTAAGAATGGCTGCGTGGTTGTCGACAAATTCATGGAAACCCAGGTCAAGCGAATCCATGCCATTGGTGATGTTATCGGCGGATATGCTCTGGCCCACGTAGCAAGCGCGGAAGGCGTTTATGTCGCAGAAAGAATCGCGGGCAAAGATGCGGTCCCCATTCCTTACGACTCGATCCCAGCTTGCACATACTGCCACCCAGAAATCGCCTCCGTCGGCCTGACTGAATCGCAAGCCAAAGACAAAGGAATCGAAGTAAAAGTAGGCCGATTTCCCTTCGGACCACTTGGAAAGACTCAGGCCGCAGGCGAGTACCCCGGTTTTGCTAAATTTATTTGGAAAGCTGAGAACAATGAACTCGTGGGTGCACATCTAGTTGGCCCCGCGGTAACCGACCTCATTGCCGAGCCAACCTTAGCTAAAACCACCGAAGTAAACGCTTCAAGTCTTATCCATACGGTCCACGCCCATCCAACCTTTGCCGAGGCGCTCAAAGAGGCGGCGGAAGACGCATACGGGATGGCAATCCACATCTGATTCGCATGAGCACTACGCAAAGAAAACACTTACCAATCGCCACCGAGGGCAAGCCGAAACGGCGGCATCCCTCGTGGATTCGTGCAAAGTTGCCAAGCGATCCGGTTTTCTTCGATGTCAAAAGACTCGTGGAGGAACAGAAGCTCAATACAGTTTGTCAAAGTGCGAGCTGTCCCAATATTGGTGAGTGCTGGGCGAGGCGCGCCTTGACCATCATGATTCTGGGCGATATCTGCACTCGCTCTTGCCGATTCTGCGATGTGGCCACGGGACGGCCGCTGCCAGCAGACCCAGACGAACCGCGCCGAGTCGCTGAAACACTTGCAGCCTTAAACCTAGAACACACAGTTATTACATGCGTTGACAGGGACGACCTCAAAGACGGTGGAGCCGCACATTGGGCGGAGACGATTCGCCTTTGCAAAGAAAAGAGCCCGCAAATGACGCTTGAAGTCCTCACCGGAGATTTCAAGGGAAACACCGACGACGTTGACACAGTTCTTGCCGCCAACCCTGACGTCTTCGCGCACAACCTGGAAACCGTACCCAGACTATCTCGGGAAGTTCGCGTCCAAGCTAGTTACCCGCGGTCTTACAAAATCCTCGAGCATGCTCGAAAACAAGACGCGGTTGCAAAAACAGGATTAATGCTTGGGCTCGGCGAAACGCGCGACGAGGTAGAGTCGGTCCTTCGCGAGCTCGGAGAACTGCGAGTAGACATCGTCACCCTAGGCCAGTACCTCCAGCCCTCGCCCAAACATTTGCCAGTCGCCCGGTACGTCCACCCCGATGAATTCGACGCCTTTGCAGCCTATGCCAAAAGCGTTGGCATCACCCACGTGGAGGCCGGCCCACTAGTCCGTTCGTCGTATCATGCCGACGGGCAAGCGGAACTTGTTCGTGGGCTTCGCGCTAAGCGTGGCTAGCAATTCCAGGATGGTTGCGAATCCAACACTCTGGGCAGTAGAGTCCCGTCAATGAGTCAACCAAAGCTCCCCCTTGCGGCTGTTTCTTTACTCGTAATCTTTGCCACCTCATCTAGTTGCAAACGCGAAACACTTCCCACGTCCACGACGCCAGTGACTCGCCCCGATTCGTTGGTGGCAACGTTAAGCCTCCCGAGAGGAAATGATTTTTCCGACATCGTAACTCGAATAAACGACGTCGGCGCACCAGGCCCTATCGTCGGCGTAGGAGCCGCATCCGGGGTAATCAGCTTGCTTGGAATGTTTACGTCAAACCCACCCGACCTCCAAGCAGATCAGCCATTGCACTTGCTGCTTGTTGGCAAACCAACCGGTCTCGACAACGTACCTGCAATACTCCTCGCAAGCGCTCGGGAGGGTGTGACCGTCAAGCCAGCGAACGACACGCTTGTCGTTTCCAAGATCGGCAAACTCACCATGATAGCGCCTAAGGCGAATGCCAAAACCTATCAGGACTACGTGGGGTGGTTAATTTCCCAACCCCTTCCCCGGCAACCAGTCGTCCGCATCTACCCATCCGCCGTAGCGACGACGTTCAAGGACGAGATTAACAAGGGTTTCGAAGCCATCCTGTCGCAAGCAAACAACCAACCCAAAGGCCCTGCCGACCTGAGAAAACTCTTGGACGTTTACAGGAAAGTGGGCGGCGCGATGGTTGAACAAGCCAAATGGGTCGACATACGGGTTGGCCCCAAAGAGGGGGCTTTCTTGGAAATCGCCTCGAGCCCAAAAACAAAAACGACGTTTGAAGAATTCTTAAAGCTACAACGCCCCCATGCTTTTGACCTGAGCAAGTACGTCCAAGGAGAATCGCCCCAGTTTTTCATGGAAGGCGACGTCCCGTTTGGGCCGCTCTACGAACCCATGCTCGATTGGGTGACCGAGTTCATGCCCATGCTTGGAGAAGACTACCGCGACGCGTTCGCCAAACTAATGGAAATTTGGGACGGGAGGATGTTCATGGTGATGGACATGAGCGGTTTTGCATCCGGTTTGCCCAAGTTTTCTTCCTACATGGCCGCCGCAACGACAAAACCGAGCGCATCCGTCATGGATAAACTCTGGAGTTCGTTTTCCGGCAAGGAGGTCGAAATGATGGGTTTCAAGCAGAGCTACGAATACAAAAAGCGACCTCCTATCCACGGCGTTGATGTTCACGAGCTCATAACAACGATGCGGGTAGAAAAAGCACCAGAAGTCAAACAGCACATGGTTTCAGTCTCCTTGGACAAGTGGTGGCTTCTGTCACAAAACATGGGAAGCCCAACCAAAGCACCCGACACTTTAATCAAAAGCCTTAAAGGTGGCGGTGGCGTGACCTCGCTCACGCAACGCGGCCAGAAAGCAGTGACCTGGGCCAAATCCAACAAGGAAAGCCTGCTCTTCTGGGCCGATCTAAAATCTCTAATACCGGAAAAACTACCGGTTTCAGAAATTCGCCTTACCTTCGGCGCCCGTAATAACGAAGCCATTATGGGCATCGACGTGCGTTAAGCGACTACGGCGATAGCAAGAAGTAGGTTACAGCGACGCCGGCGCCAAAAACGAGCGCGAGAAGGAAGAGCCAAAAGATGGGCGACGTTTTTTTCTGCCCCTGCCGCGCGAGAACGCCGTCAAACCCGACATTACTCTGGGTGCTGCGCTCTGCGGCCCTGGCCTTTGCTTCAACTACGTCGTGATGTCTCGATTGGCTTGCCGCCCGGACGTCTTCCACCGTGTCTTTACTACTCGTCGAGCTTGGCGCATACCCGTGAAAGGGCGAAGCCACCACTCGCGGCGATGAAACCGGCCCCGAGTCTCCGTGGTACAGCGCAGTTGGATCGTCGTCGCCCTCAGTGCCATCTTGCCGCGGGGCTATCATAACGCCTGAGTCTTCAACCCCGCCACCTTCATGCGGGGGCGATGTATGAATCCCCGCAGCTGGCAAACCGTGAAACTGTTTAGCCGCTTTCTCGTGTGGCACCTCTTGACCGGTAAGCGATTGAGCAGAAACTAGATTGCTGTGCAAACTTCGCTCCCACGCTTCGCGAAGACCTCTCTCAGCCTCTGCACCATCTTGATATCGTTTATCCGTAGACGGATGAAGAGCGCGCATAACTACTTCAGCCAACGGTTCCGGTATAGATGGATCAAAGGCACGAGGCGATTTCGCCGTGTTTTTCAGCACTAAACCATTTGTAGTGCGAGTATCGGGCCCTTCATAGGGAATTCGTCCAGACAAAAGCTCATAGAGCACCGCTCCCCAAGCAAAGACGTCTGCTTTGGAAGTGTACCGCCCTTGACTAATGGCTTCCGGAGGAGCGTAGCCAGGAGTACCCATAAAAATCCCAACCTGAGTCAGGTCGGAGTCGGGCATACGAGCAATACCAAAGTCTGCCAATTTCCAGCGCGACTCTCCGGCATGGAGAACGTTTGCTGGCTTTACATCTCGATGAACAATTCGCTCTTTGTGAGCAAACCCTAACGCACTCGCTAAATCGAGGCCGATTTGCACAACCTTACCCAAAGGAATCCGTACTCTGTCGAGCCTATCAGCGAGAGACTCGCCAGGAAGATATTCAAGGACCATAAACGGCAGACCGTCGTCCTGTCCCACATCAAAAATTGTAACGATAGCTGGATGCTGCATCTTGGCAGCAGCCTTCGCCTCCCTTTCGAATCGTTCAAGGTACGCTTTACGAACTCGCTTACCCTGCCCTTTTGGAGACGAAATTGTTTTAACCGCAACCGTACGGTCCAACATGGGATCGCGAGCACGGTACACAACCCCCATAGCGCCTTTCCCGAGAACCTCTATGAGCTCGTAACGTCCAATGGTTTTTACGTTGCGTTTGGCCGAATCAATAGCGAGGCCCGGCGGCGCGACATAGCGAAGTCGCGTCGCGGTGCGAGGTCGTGACCCCGGCGGAAACTGTTTTCGGTCCTCAGGCAAGGGCTTTTATTTTAGCACGTTACCTGCGCGGATGCGCCTTGGCCAGATTGATTAGCTGAATCGCTTCGTCGAGCCGCGCATCAGGCACAGAAACACGGGTAGGCATACCTCCTCCAAGAGAAAGCAAAGACACGAAGTCCCAGCCAGAATCAAATGCCGCAGCGAATGTCACGAAACCGGAATCATGGACGGCAGCGACCGGTGCAAGCTTCTGCCCAAGCAAAAGAAGGTCAGTTTTGTCGAAGGGCATAGAGAAACCACGGACGTCTACATAGGCGACGTGCCCCTTCACCTCATACTTCTTCGATAGAGGTTCCGTTCCCGCGGTTCGCTCAAGAAATTCGCGCGCAGCTCCATAGATCAAGGTTCGGTTTTTGTCTTCAGGGAGCCCCTCGACCAGCCAATTGAAGATTGCAATTTTCAACTCGTCATCGCGAAACCGCGCACGAATAGCTCGATCTACCGTTCGGCCAATCGGTCCCACCTCTCCAGTCCGAGTATCGACGGAGCGCGCATCAGCATCTGCTCCTGGGTAGGGTTCCTCGCCTCGGAGCGCCCACTTTGCAGCTGAGTACACGCCGTCCAAATCCACGTGACAAAGGATGGTATCAACGTGCCCTGCTCGCTCAACTACCCCTCTGGTAACCATTTCCGGACATGCTCCATGCTCCGCCTTTGTCGCCAATGTGAACCTAGAATCTTGTGTAAATTCTGCGTGACGTTCGTGGTCGTGATGGTCAACCCAAGCAGCCAATCTAGTGTCGAGTGCGCGGATAAATGGCCCGGTAATTTGCTCAAATGAAACGGAAGTGCTGGTTGTTGCAGTAAAAGCTATATCCAAAACAACCACTTGTCCCACAAGCGTCTCTGCTCTCGGTAGCGCCCGCGGAGACGCAAACGCAATGGAAAACTCGCCAGCCTGATACAAGTGGGTTTTATCTCACACCAACCTCGGGAGTCGAAGTTGTTTTACCTGGCGCGTTAGGGACTTTTAGACCACATCATAGACCGTGTATAATCGAATCATGGGGAGGACGAAACATTCGTTGGTGGCGCTACTTGCGCTCGCGCCAGCAGTTTCACTTGCCGATCCAGCGATTCAGCCGGCGGCGAGCACTTCGGCGAGCACCGGATTCTCGTCGACGAGTTTTAACTCGGAGCAGCGGACAAAAAGGATAGAGAAAACCACCGACGGTTTCATCCTCAACACAGCGCCGACAAGTCTTGCTGGCTTCCGAATGGAAGGCCCGCCGGAAGTCGACATCGTCTTCGGCGACACACAGAGATTTGCCGAACGGTTAGAGAGCTTCGACAACCTCGAGAAGAGCATGAAGGCTACTCGCGCCCAGTTTGGGTCTGAGGTTCAGGCGGCCATTTACACGCTTTCAACAGAAAAGGGATGTCCTTCAGCGAAGATGAGGGAGCAGTACGAAGGAGCTAAATCAGCAGCCTTTGCATTCCGCGATCAAGGCCTAAAATTCGAGAGGGAATACCAGGCAATCCTCAAGCTAGATAGCCTTGGAGAAAGCCGGGGACTAACGCCGGATTACCGAGCAAGAGTTAGACAAGCACCTCGTCGATACAAGCGTGCGCTAAATGACCTTCGGGAAATGCGCACAGCACTGATAGATCAGCTTGGCGCCGAGATCAAAACTCGTCGATGTTTCAGCAAACCTAGGAAGGTTCGGACAAAGAAACCCGTTGTAACCGCACCGCCATTAACCTCTGAAACCGTCGTGACGTTCTTTGTAGACAACTCTGCCTGTAACCGAGATCAGCGAGTCTTTATTGACGGGAGCTTCAGTGGCCTCGCCAAAGCAGAGAAGCAAACATTTTTCGAAGTCGCTACTGGAGAGCACAAGCTCTGCCTCTTAGGAGACGAAGAGACCAAGTGCGGCGACCCAGGAACAACTCGGACCGCCCATCTGCATGATGGCTGGACCCTTGCGCTTCACTGCGAGTAAGAATTACTTTGCGCCCTGGATGACTCCCTCGCGGGTTCTCCTAAGGAGTTCCCCAAGTCGTTCTAAATTATGGGCTGCGCCTTCGTGGCCAGGAGCAAGCGCGAGTGTTTTCTTGAATGACTTCTCCGCTTCCGCAGCATCGCCCTTGCGGAGAAGAATAACCCCGCGTAGGTAGTGCATTTCAGCGTTGTCGGGTTCGAGCTGCAGCGCGGCGTCAATCTCAACAAGCGCTTCTTTTTCCTGTCGCGTTGCCGACAAACTAAGCGCGTAGTTGTATCGGTACCGCGGTTTCAAGGAACGCTTTGCTACTGCCCGTTTCAGGTACCATAGGGACTCATAGAGTTTCCCATCTCGATACGCAATCGCG
Source organism: uncultured Kofleriaceae bacterium (assembly GCA_964410875.1). Lineage (GTDB taxonomy): Bacteria > Myxococcota_A > Polyangia > Haliangiales > Haliangiaceae > CAYPIX01. The sequence goes on along the minus strand of CAYPIX010000037.1, from coordinate 6,862 downwards.
CCAAGATTATTGTAGGCATCGGGCAAGTACTCGGGGAATTTTTGCGCGCGCGTATAGACTTGCTTTGCCCTGGCGTCGTCTCCAACCTCTACGTACGTGGCGCCCAGCAAAAAATACGACCGTGGGTCCGTGGGCTTCGCCCTTACTGCCAACCCGTAATATCGAATAGCGCGATTTAGGCGACCGAGCCTTCGGTACGAGTCACCCAAAAATTTTAGAGCAACAATATTCTCAGGCTCTACCGAAATGACTCGTTCGTAGACGACAATCGAATCAGCGGTTCGTCCTGCCGCAACGTAAGCGGCCGCCAGTTCAAGTTGGATTTCTATATCGCCCGGTTCTTCCTTGGCCAACTTTTCAAGCTCCGCAACGAGATCGACTTTCGACCCTCGACTGGCGTGGACCAAAATCAACGTACGCCGTACGTCAGGGTTCTTAAAGCCAAAGCGCTCTAGATCTCTAAGGACCTTATAGGCTTCATCGGTTTCGCCCAGACGCCAATGAAGTTTCCCAAGAACCAGACGCAGTTCCAGATTCCAAGGACGCTGCTTTAGCAACCGATACAACAAATCGCGGGCTTCCTCGTGAAGCCCCTGCTTAGTCCGCAGCTCGTAATACTCTCGCAACGCCGCGGCATCATCCGGCTGCGCTTCGAGAGCGCGCGCAAGACGCGACGATACTTTCGAATTTTTGCCAAGTTGGAGATACGTCATAGCAGCGAAACGATTTGCCTCACCAAACCCAGGATCGATAAGCAAAACTTTTTCGAAGTTTTTTCTCGCACTAGGACGATACTGTTTGCCGTCGAGCCCCACCCACGCTGCGACACCTCGGCCAAACAGAGTGAATGCGTAGAGGTCAGCAGTTACCGGTTTGAGTAGCGATTCCTTTTCTGTGTCGGAAAGCAACCACCTCTGTGACTCAAAGCTCTCGATTGCAAGTGCGCCGATGAACTTATGTACATCGTCGGTGCTTCCCTCGCGTTGTCCAGTAAAGACCTCCGTGGCAACACCTTTCTCTATATGCCAAAGACTCAGGTGAAGGGAAAACTGCCAATCGGGCCTATCGAACCACCCAGTCCAGACCCACGACGCTCCGGATGCAATGGCAAACTCGGCGATGGACTGCTCACTTTCCGAAGAGGACTTCGCATCAATAACCTCTCGCTCAAGCACAGGGCGAAAACGCCTGAGACTGTCAATTTTTTCGCTTAAAGCAACTGGCAAAGCTGCCCGCATCCAATCCAGCTTGCCGACCCCCGACCGGTTTTCAAAGGGCATCACGGCAAACCCATCAGGGCTGACCTGAGGAATTGGCGGCAACGAGGTTTCTTCGGCGAACGCAAGCGTGGGTGCGATAGAGAGCGCGGTAAAGTAGGCAACTGCAAGTACCCGAGTTACAATCGGATGCTTTCTGAAAAGCTCACCACTGTGACTCAAACCCCGCACAATTCAAGTATCTCACAAAGTGAAGCGGAAGCTACTAAATCTCCGCAGCTGCGCAATCCGCGCCTTTCAATAGTGCGGCTTCTTGGGCTTACCGTTCTCTACTGCACTTTTTTTGGGGCTGGCACCTTGTTCTTTGGCTATCAGGTTATCTCCTCGGACCTTCCGGATGACCTAGTCGCCTTACGTGAGCCTCCCAGTCGAACCACTCAAGTCTGGTCGCGAGAAGGCGATCTTATCGGTGAATTCTTTATTGAACGCCGTGTCATCGTGCCTCTGGAAAAGATCCCTCAACACGTTCAACTCGCTTTCATAGCAGCGGAGGACCGACGCTTCCAAACGCACCGTGGATTCGACCCCCTTGGCATTGCCAGAGCGGCGTACGTAAATTTCCAAGCCGAAAGAACTCGACAGGGTGCGTCCACAATCACTCAACAGCTCACCCGCCTTCTTCTTTTGACAAACGAGCGCTCTTACTACCGAAAACTGAAAGAACTGATCCTTTCCGTCCGTGTCGAAAACGAGCTCTCAAAGGATCAGATCCTTGAAATGTACTTAAACCGTGTCTTCTTGGGAACGGCCCACGGAGTCGAGTCCGCCTCTCAGTCTTACTTCGGAAAAAGCGTCGATGAGCTCACAATCGCCGAAGGCGCGTTATTGGCAGGGCTAGTTCAGCGGCCCAGCGGTTACGCACCGCACAAGAGCGAGAACCTTCCGGCAGCAAAGGGAAGGCAGCAATACGTACTCGAACGAATGCTAGAAGACGGTGTCATCAACCAAGAGGAGTTGGATGCGGCGTTCCGGGAACCGCTTGCCCTCATTCACAGGGAAAAATCTCTCAACCATGTGGCGGCCCCCTACTTTGTTGAGTACGTGCGAAAGTGGGCGCAGAAGAAGTACGGGGACCGGCTTTTTTCCGGCGGTCTCAACATTCACACGACCCTAAGCACAAAGGCACAAAAGTCAGCTGAAGCTGCGGTCCGTCACGGGCTAGAAAACCTCGCCCGCCGCAAAAACTACTCTGGCCCTCTCGGACACTTGAGTTACGAAGAGATTCAAACATTTCGCCAATCTCCACCGAAGCGCTGGTTTGCTGTTCGTCAATCCGCCCTGGCGGGCTCCAACAGGGTACGGGCCGGCATTGCCTATGTAGGAGTCATTGCCGACGTACAACGAAGCAAATCAAAGATCACAATCGCCATTGGCAACGACGAATACCTTCTAGAAAAAGACGACACCGCACGGTTATTCAAGTGGCAACGAAAACAAAATCTGGCACGCACCGGCCACCGCCTCGTTGGCGACATCTTGTCGGTTGAGTTAGGTCAAACACAAGATGGCCAACAACCTCAGGTGACATTGAATCGCTCGGCCCAAGCACAAGCTGCTCTCATCGCATTAAACCCGCGAGAGGGCACTCTAGAGGCAATGGTAGGCGGATATGACTTTACTCGCAGTCACTTTAACCGGGCCGTGCAGGCGAAACGCCAAATCGGCTCGGCCATGAAACCTTTCATCTATGCCACCGCGCTAGAAAATGGCGTTACCCACCTCGATAAATTTCATGACGGCCCTATCACAATCCGCACCCAATCCGGCGGACTCTGGTCCCCTAAGAACTACAACCGAAAATACCTCGGAAACATTACTCTTCGCACGGCTATCGCCAAGTCAGTCAACACGGTTGCGATTCGCCTGGCTCAAAGAGTTGGTATTAGCAAGATCATAAAACGCATGCGCGATTTTGGAATCACATCTCACATCCCGCGACACATTTCCGTAGCGTTGGGTACGGCAGATCTAAATCTGTGGGAAGTAACGGGAGCTATGGCGGTTTTTGCAAACGGTGGCAAACGGCTACCAAAGCAGGCTGGGAACGCTGCCCTCCCCCCTGGACGCTTCGTTGAATATGTAAAAAGTGGTTCTGGTAAAACCGTAGATGATTTCCGACAGGACCTCCCGACCGAACAAATCATCGATGAAAGTACGGCTTACCTTGTTGCCGATCTGATGGGTGTGGTTGTTCAACGTGGCACCGGCAGAAAAGCCCAAGTAATTGGAAAACCAGCCGCGGGCAAGACCGGAACCTCGAGTAATTTTAAAGACGCCTGGTTCGTAGGCTTCACGCGAAATCGAATCGCTGGTATTTGGGTTGGCCGTGACAATTCAACCCCTCTCGGTGATGAAGTAACGGGGGGGAATACAGCCCTTCCAATTTGGAATGAGTTTATGGTTGGCGCATATGGCCAAATCCCGTCAGCTCCCTTCGATGTTCCGCCGGAGATCACTTTCGTGCGGGCCAATGAACTGACAGGGGCCCCTCTGGCACCGGGAACGCGACACGCAGCATGGGTGCCATTCAAGAGAGGTACGGTCCCTGCCCGGTTTACCCGCAATATACAGAGCAGCAAATTCGGAGTGATGCGAGACTTGTTCAAAAAGACCCCAAAAGTCCCAACACGCAAAACTTGGCCCCAATAACCCAAGAATTGAGGGAAACGTCGTGCTAAACCAGTGCCATGTTTTTGAAGAAGAACATTTTTTTCCTTCCTCTGTTGGTCATCTTTGGATGTGACTCGGGCTTGGACGATGTCGACGGCGGCAGTTCCGTTGACCCAAGCTGCGCGGAAGCTGCCACTCGTTCTGACCTAGAATTTGTCCAAGACGAAATCTTTACAAAGAGCTGCGCAAACGCTTCAGCATGCCATCAAGGTGATGCCCGTTTCGCGGCCGGTTTGAACTTGGAGGAAGGCCTGGCTTTGGGCAACCTCTATCTTGTCCCCTCCACTCTCGTAGAACGCTTGGGGCAGGATCTCTCGTTGGTGACCCCGGGCGATCCAGAGAATTCCTATCTGCAACTCATCATAGACAACAGTCGCCCCGAGTTGATCTTGCCCAGTGCTGGCGTTATGCCTTTTCGGCAAGAGCCCCTCTGCGATGAAAAACTAGGCGCCGTGTCCCGATGGATCGAGAGCCTTCCAACCACCACAGCGTGCAGCGATGGGATCGACAACGACGGCGATGGGTTGATCGATTTCGATTCCGATCCAGCTGCAGGAGACCCAGGGTGTTCTTCTCTGGCCGACGACGACGAAGCCGATCCCGCCTAAAAGTGATCTCCAAGCAAAGCTCGCCGCGGTAGGTGATATTGACTTTCCCTCAACACTCCGACTCAAGCGAGCCCAAAAAGATGGGTCACCATAACGCTTTAACGCCCACATTCCTTGACCTACACCAACGTTACTTTGTACAAAGTCGGAGACTTATCTAGTCTGTTTGTAGTGTGATTTTTTCTTTCATTTAATGAAAGTCGAGCGGAACCGATGGATCGTCTATCTCATATTTTCTCAGTCGGCGGGCCGTTCTTCATCGTCAATACGTTTTTCTTGGCGGTGGTTCTTGGCCTAATTGTAGAACGAAGTATTTACTTCCTTGGACGCGGTCACGTGAATGCGAAAGCGTTTCTCGAGCAAATCAAAAGATTGCTCGCAGCAAACAACGTAGACCGTGCCAAGAAACTCTGTGACGCAACCAGCGCACCGATTGCTCGGGTAGCCAAAGCTGGTCTCGGTCGTATTCACAGGGGCGAAGCTGCGGTCGCGCAAGCGATGGAAGAGACCATGGTCGATGTTTCGCCTGAGGTGAAAGTTCGGATCTCTGCCCTTTGGTCCATGGCGAATATCACAACGCTAACTGGTCTACTCGGTACCGTTAACGGTCTCATCAATACCTTCGCCGCTGTAGCCGACGCCAATCCGTCAGAGCGGCAGACAAAGCTTTCACACGGAATCGAGGAAGCGATGTACAACACAGCGTTTGGTCTCGGTATCGCCTTGGTGTGCATGATTGGCCACCTCCTTCTCAGCACTGCGAGCAAGAAAGTCATTGCCGACCTCGAATCGTTCTCCATGAAGTTTGAGAACATGTTGGGCGACGGACAGGGACCTTCTAACCAAGCCAAGGGCTAAAGAGAGCGGCACGCATGAAGAGCGGCGTCAAAAACGGCACGACATGGAGTTCTAAATGAACGCCAGCCAAGTACGTGCTGCTGCTCGTCGTGCCGTAAAGCGTCGCGAAGACGAGATTGAGGCAGAGGAAATCGAAGGGGGCGAAATCAATCTCGTTCCCTACCTCGACATTGTCACCAATCTGATGATGTTCCTGCTGTCACTCTCTGCTGCTGGCTTGGTGATGGGCCAAATCAACACAACCCTGCCCGACCACTCAAGTGCGGCGGCAAAACCTGCGGTCGACATCGACAAAGTGCCACAGATTCAGCCCGTCGTTTCCGTGACCACCGAGAGCATTATTCTCTGGTCAATATCGGGCCTTGAGGGAACTCTTACTAAACCCAAAGCGGTCATTAGGCGCATCGGCCGAGATTTCCCTCCTCGCTATGAGTACAGCCGATTGAACAAAGAACTTTACGATATCGCCAAGCGCCGTTTCGGCGGCAAGAAGAGGGATATTGATTCCTACGAGATTGTCCTCATGGCGGACGGCACGATGCCCTATGAAACCGTCATCGACGTCATGGACAACTTGCGCAGACGTCTGCCAGACGACGGCAGTGAGGCAGCTAAGCCGGTCGGTATGCCTGCGACCGATGCAGACGGCAAGCCAACCGGCACCTACGATCCCGACCAACATTTTCTCTTTCCTCAAATCGCATTCTCGTCAGGTTTCCGCAAATGATTACCAAACGTGAAAGCCGCTCTATTATCCGAAAGGCGCTCAAGCGAGTACCTGAAGGCGAGGAGATTCGTCACCTAAACATCATGCCGATGATGGACATCATGACGATTCTCTTGGTTGCATTCATTTTCTCCATGAATGCAGACTCTGCTCTCGACCTTGGCACCACCGAACTTCCCGGCTCTCGCTCCTACGACGAAAAAGCTGAGAACGCCACGGCGCTCCTGATTACCAAAACCGGCATCCTTGTAGATGGCTCTCCCGTTGTCGACGTAACAAACGGAGCTATTGACGCTTCTGAGAAACAGGGTGGCGCGTTAAACAGGAACATTCCCAGGCTTAGTCGCCTTCTTGGCGCTCACAGACGCGCAAATGCCGCCCAGCTTCAAAGCGAAGGCAAAAGCGTGCCTGAGACTCCGGAGCTCTTCATCCTCGCCGACAAGCTGACTCCCTACAAATTGCTCTATGACGTGATTGCCACGTCTCGTAGCGAAGAGGCCGGCTTCCGGCGGTTCCGCCTCCTGGTTCTTCAGGGCGAAAAAGCACAATAAGGCTGCTTTTATCGAAAACGGGCCTTTTATCGAAAACAGGACAGAGCCCGTTTTCTTTCCGGTATCTATCGAAAACAGGACAGAGCCCGTTTTCTTTCCGGTATCTATCGAAAACAGGACAGAGCCCGTTTTCTTTCCGGTATCTATCGAAAACGGGACAGAGCCCGTTTT
>CAYPIX010000036.1:1800-35574 GCA_964410875.1 uncultured Kofleriaceae bacterium | reverse complement strand
TCCAGGAGCAGGAAACTACCGGCATGAGTTTTCGGGGGAAATTCGCGCCTATTCTTGTCCTTGTACCTGCACTCGCATGCGGCGGAGGTGGCTCGGAACAAGCCGCAACCAGTGGCCGTTTAATCGGTTCGGTGGAGCTCTCCAGTGGCATTCCCGCGCAAGCTGCGACCGTTTTGATAAAGGGGACCCCCTTCGCTACCCAAATCGACGGTAATGGCAACTTTGAGATATCGGGCGTTCCCGAAGGTGTTTGGGACTTGGAGGTTTTTCCCGCTGGTCAATTCGTGGACTACCCACCACTACTGGTTCGCACATCTGTCGATGCAGGCGGAATCAAAGATCTTGGTACATTGACGCTCTTCGATCCTGGATTCGTAGCGGGTCAAATCTTTATCAACCCAGGAGTTCCTGCTTCTACTATCATTGGAGTACTGGAGGGAGGCACTGTCACAACGCCCACGTCTACCGACGGCGTTTACTTACTTTCGCGAGTCGCCCCGGGTATCCATGACATTGTTGCTATTAACAATGGGCAATCCGTTACCAAAAATGGTGTTGAGGTAGAACCCAACTCGACATCACATAATATTGATTTCAATTTTGGCAACGCCGACACGCTTCCAGTGACCATAGAGGGCACTGCTGGTTTTGTAGACGGAAGCTCACCATCGGGGATCGAAGTGTTTCTTCTCAACGCGCGCAATGGAGACCGTCTGGATTCCGTCATCGTGGGCTCAGATGGTTCATTTTCTTTTGAAGCCCCACCGGATGCTTATGTTGTTAGAGCGATTAAAGACGGGTCCCAGAATCAAGCATCCATCCCATCGGGAGCTCTATCGGCCGGCCGAACTTTTCGCGTAACGCTGCTTCTTTCTTCTGGCGATGCAGACGGCGATGGCATCCCCGACGAGGATGACCCCGATATCGACAATGATGGTTGTCTCAATGAAGTCGATGCTTTCCCCTACGATCCTCGAGAATGCGAGGACGAAGATGGAGATGGCATTGGGGACAACTCCGATCCGGATAACAAAGTCGATACCGACAGAGACGGGCATCCCGATGCGACAGACAACTGCGTGGTGACTCCCAACCCGCAACAGCTCAATACCGGCGATAACGATCTGGTGGGTGATGCGTGCGATAACTGCGTTAACACCGACAATACTGACCAGGTCGACAGCGATGGCGACGGTATTGGCGATGCCTGTGACTTCTCCGATATAGACCTCGACGGTGTCATTGACACCGATGATAATTGTATTTCTGTTCATAATACCGACCAGGCAGACGGAGACGGAGACGGACTCGGCGACGCTTGTGACAATTGCGCGACTGTCGTAAATGCGGACCAAGCAGATGGAGATGGAGACGGGGTGGGAGATGTTTGTGACAACTGCGTGTCCCAAGCAAATACGGACCAGACCGATAGCGATAGCGACACCGTAGGCGATGTTTGCGACAATTGCCCAAATGATGCCAACCTAGATCAAGCGGATACCGACTTTGACGGTATTGGTGACGCATGTGAGATTACTCAACCGCCACCCGAGGGGAGTCTGGTCAGTGCCGGCGCGATCCACACGTGCGCTGTGACCCCGTCTGAGAACCTGCGATGTTGGGGTGGCAACAACGACGGTCAGCTAGGCTATGGCCACACCGACCGAATTGGAGATGACGAAACTCCCGCGAATGAAGGAGACGTTCCCGTTGGCGGGCTTGTTACCCAAGTGAGCACAGGCGGCCAGTTCACTTCCTTTGTAGAAAGCACTGTCGCCCATACTTGCGCGTTAATGAAAACCGGGAAAGTACGTTGCTGGGGAAATAACAATTCTGGGCAACTCGGACATGGAAACACCACGAATATTGGCGACATTCAAACACCAGAAAGCGCAGGCGACGTGCCCCTTCTACTTGGTTTGGGAGAAAGTGTTACCCAGGTTTGTGTGGGGGGGCGTCATAGCTGCGCGCTTTTAACAAACGACGATGTGCTTTGTTGGGGGGGCAATCAATTTGGTCAACTTGGCAATGGAAACACCGATAATATCGGAGACGATGAGTTGCCATCTGTAACCGCTAGTGTTGGCGGCGATGTTAGTCAAATCAGCTGCGGTGAAAACCACACCTGCGCCCTTCTTACCAACGGCAAAGTGCGCTGTTGGGGCCAAGGTTCCAACGGCAAACTTGGCTATGCGGACGTAAGCAATATCGGGGATACCGAACCCCCATCCAGCGTTGGCGACATAGATATTGGCGGCGAAGCGATTCAGGTTGCAGCCGGAGCCGACCATACCTGTGTAATTCTAACAAATGGAGACGTACGATGCTGGGGAAGAGGTTCTAATGGAGCCTTGGGCTACGGCAACCAAGTTACCGTTGGCGACAATGAGTCACCATCTTCTGCAGGGCCTGTATCACTCCCTGGGTCAGCAAGTTTCATCTCCGCCGGTAAAGAACGGACCTGCGTTGTCTTGCAAGATGCGAGCACTTTCTGCTGGGGAATTCGTACCTTTCCTATTGGTTACGGAAACGACGAAACCATAGGAGACGATGAGACTCCAATGAGCGTCGGGCCGCTCGCTCTACCGCCCGCGATATTCGTCTCTGCTGGAGGTTATCAGCCACCGTCCCCACCTACGGGGCACGTTTGTGCCGCTCTGGCGGATGCTTCAATTGCCTGTTGGGGAGCCGGCATTGAAGGTGCACTGGGTTATGGGAATACCAACACGATCGGTGATGATGAACCCGCAGGTGCTGGAGGACCGGTTCCTTTCTTGTAAACAAGCTATGGAACTTGCCCCACATCCCAAAGCTTGGTTGCGGGCTTTATGCGAAGAAACACAACCGATGACGCCAGCCCGAACATTTCCCGCTCGTAGTCTTTGGGCACTTGGGAGTGGTGTTGGCCGTTTGCGTAACGTGTTCCCTGGAAGCTAGCTTTTCCAGGCAGAACTATTGGCTTTTAAGGGGATTTAGAAGTTCTGGTCCCACTGCTTGTAGCGCCGTTAAAGCTAAGGTGTCACCCGCTGAAATAAGCCCACCGGAAAAATCGTAAAACTCACGAGCTGGCGTAACGACGATGGAAACACCGCCATTCTTTGCCGCCATGAGAATTTCACTACTGCGAAAACCCTCTTTTTGCGTCGCGCTCAAACTCCGCGTTCGTGCCACGTGGTCAATAAGCTTGCCGACTTCTTGAAAGCTGCGGGCGGGTAGCGAAGCTACAACCGGCCATCTATCCTTTGCCGTCCGAATTTGACCACTAGGGTTTGCCACCTTGTTGGTGGTTACGGCTCTTGCAAAGTGATTCGCGCTGGATTCGCGTTTCATCCGCTCCACGGCGGTACCCACATTTTTGTTGGTACGTACAAGTGTAAGGTCAAACCAGCGGGCATGAATGCGAACTCGTTCGGTTTGGGTTGCCTCGAGAAGTGCTCGCGCAAGAGTAAAAATCCTAGTTGGGTTTTCTGGGTTTCCGTTCTTGTGAGCAAGACTAGGCATCCGTACTTTTCGATCACCTAGGGTTGCACCATCCAGGTTGCGAGCTAATTGCGTTAGTTCCGCCGAATTCAGGTCGATGCTGTCATAGAGGCCGTGAATTTGCGAAAACAACTGAGCTTCCAATGCGCCATTACGCGGCACCACGTAGCTATTGTGGACATACAATGACGGGTTCGCTTCTCGCATCGTCTTCAGCTGTCGCCTAAGAAGAGCGCCTCGTTTCTTGGCTAGCGCAGGTGAAAGCCCGGTAAGGTAGTGAAGCCCAACCGCTACGAAGATATCATTCGAACGTGCTAATTCGCGCAATTGCGTTTTCGTCAATTTAGGATCGAAGACAGGATCATAGGTCGCTTTACTTGAAAGGATAATCCGATGATAAGGGCCGGTCTTAACCTTCTCGCCGCCAAAATTGAGCTCTTGCCCAGCTTGGGTTTCGAACGCGAAATTGATTTTGGTGTCCCCTCCAACCTTGGCAACTGCGTTAGGAGCCAATCCTTTGGCGTCAGTCTCCGGTGTGACAACGCGAATCTTGGGAGAGAACAATCCAGCCTGTAGCGGCGATGGGATTTGCGGACTGTGGAAGCTAACCTTCACGTTTTCAAATGAGCTGGAAATGTTTGCTCCAAAAAGGCCAGCACCTCCAGGCGCGGAATCAACAGGTAAGCCTTCGAAAGCCGCCTGCAATTTCTTTTGAAGGTTGGCAGATATAGAAAGCTGTTTGGCTTTGCCAGCGCCGTAACGCTCATGATGAAGAATTGCGGCAGCCAATTCGGATGGATCGTCGATTAGACCACTACGCCCCCACGTGCCATTTTTCTTTGGTCCTCGCGCCAGATAAGAATCGAACTTCTTTTTGTCGACAACTCGCATAAGAGCATCGACAACACTCTGTTTGACCGAGAGCTTCTGATCAACAAGGTGACTAAACCCATAGAGAATTCGTTGCCGCGGGGGCACCATTCTTTGTGCCTTTTGAAATCGGCGATTCGCTGCCCGTACGACTTTCGAGGCGTTCGGCAAACCGAGACGCTTTGCCTTTCTCACTTCTTTATCGACGATACGACGTTCGACAGAACGGGACTTACCCGTGGTCCGAACGCCAGCTTTACGAGCGTAGGCTCCGAGATCCTTTTTGTACGAGCCCGCTTTTCGCCCTGGCCTTCCGCCTGCATCCGCGGGAAGCGTTAAACAAAGGACGACAAGTGGAAGAATCCATCTCACAGCGCGCATACAGCCACGGAATTGTGCAGCTGGTGGGCCAATACTTACGTTCCATCCCGTTTTCGCACCTTCCTTATATTACCGGCGCTTTGGACAACAGCGGGTCGTCAAAATCTGTCTCACCAACTGGCGAGACAGTCTTCCACCCTTCCATCCTGGAAGGGCCCCACGCACACCCCAATACGGGATTCACAATGACAACTAGGGCTGAACTTCGAAAGAAACCCGCACCGACTCGCTGGTGGCGTTCGACTCTCCAGAATCATCAGTGACTGCCAATCTTACGTCATACACGTCGCCCGCTAAACAGCCGGTATTGATCGGCCAGTACACGCTTTGAATTGCACCATTTGAGTCGGCGACGTCGACCAACTCTGGCAGAGCATCCACCCCCGAGCCGGGAAGAATGCTCCAGTTGAAGGTAAGAGAATCGCCTGCGTCAGCGTCACTACTATTCGTGCCATCAAGAAGCATAGGAACCGTGGAGTCCGGACCGCAGTCGGCTTCGACGGGCGCCACAATTGTTTCCAACACCGCTACTGGGCGTGCGTTTTCTGGTTCAGGTTCTTCTTCTGCGGGCGAACAACTGAAAAAAACCAACCCAACGAACAAACCAAGCCCAGCCCTGCCTGTCATCCCCATCATACTTTAATTTTATCGTCGCTCTTGCGCCAACGCAAGGTCCCCGTCCCTTCTGGTATTGTCCGAATATGCTCTGGCATATCGCCGAAATCTCCGCCTGGGAACAGGCCACCCTCAACACCCCTTACACGTGCCCATCGTTAGAAACTGAGGGGTTTATCCATATGTCGACGAGCAAACAATGGCTCGAGGTAGCAAATCGACTATATCGGGGCAAACCGGATCTTTTGCTTCTCGAAATAGACGAGAAAAGGCTCAAATCGCAGGTCAAATACGAACCCAATGACGGCGATATCTATCCGCATCTTTATGGCAAACTCAATGTGGATGCTGTCGTCAACGTTCACCCCCTTAGAGCCTTGCCCGATGGAAGCTTCGGTCCGCTTTAACTTCTCTTGCTCCTGAAACGCTTGGCAAACCAAATTCTGACATCCTCGGAAATACTGTAGAGAGTTGGCACCATGACCAGTGTCAAAAGGGTCGCGAAGCCCAAGCCAAAAATTACCGCAACCGCCATTGGCCCCCACCATTGTGACGATTGGGAACCCCGTCCAATACTTAGCTCAGTAAAATTCACCGAAATACCGACCGCCATCGGAACCAATCCTAGGATGGTAGTCAAAGCCGTAAGAATCACGGGCCTAAAACGAGCAGTGCCGGCCTGGACCAAGGCTTCCATCAAACTCTTACCTTCATTGCGGAGCTGCTCCACATAATCGAGCAAGACGATTGCGTTGTTAACAACAACTCCGGCCAATGAAATGACGCCAAGTCCCGTCATCATAACGCCGAAGGGAGTGCCAGTAATTATCAGTCCCCAGAGCACACCAATAAGGGAAAGAATGACTGACGCCAGAATGATGGCTGGTATATCGAAACGATTGAATTGACTAACAAGAACCAGAAGAATCAAAAAGATAGCAATTAGAAAAGCGCGAGATAAGAACTCCTGGGCTTCACGTTGTTCGTCATCTGCACCACCTAAACGCAGGTTGAAATCTGCCGGCACCTCTGTGTCTGCGATCCACTTGCCAACATTGGCCCGTACTGCATTCTCGTTATAGCCTTCTGCGATCTCTCCTCCCACAGTCACAACAAGATCTTGATCGACGTGACGAATGGATCCGTTTCCGCCTGCGAGCTCGTAGCTAGCAACCGAAGAAATCGGTACCGGAAAGGTCTTTGGGCTACGGTCATTGCGACCGGGAATACGCATAGCCAGAATTTGTTCTAGGCTTTTCTTAGCCTCCGGCGCGAACTCAACCACGATGTCATACTCGTCTTCTCCATCTCGTAGTTTGCTCGCTTCTGTACCCGCGATTGCAGTTCGTACGGCGCCCGCCACTGCTCTGGTGCTCGCGCCGACTTCTTTGGCCGCAGCTCTGTTGATCCGAAGGCGCATCTCTGGACGTCCGACTCGGTAGTTGCTGGACAACTTAGCCGTGCCTTCAATTTTTGCAATCTCGCGCTGCACTCGGCTGGCATACTCGCCGACGGCGTGAAAGTCTTTACCGGAGACCTCCACAGAAATCGGTTTGCCCACTGGCGGCCCCATTCGCTCTTTTTCAATGACGATATCGGCTCCGGGTAGCTCAGTCAGTTTCTTGCGCAACTGGTCAACCGTTTTCGAGGTCGGCTCGACCCTAACTTTGTCTTTTCCCTTTGCTGAACCCGCGGCAGGTAGGAAGTCGACGGTGATTCGAGCGGAATGGCTAGATGAAGAGCTGCTACCCATCGGCGATTGGGAATCCCCGGAAACTCCAACTTCAGCGACATATACGTCGACGTTTTCTTCTAATGAAAGAATCTCTTCAATTTGCCTGACCAACCGGTCTGTGGTTTCAAGTGCGGTTCCATCCGCCGCGCGAACATTTACAAATGCTCGATTGGGCTCCGTCTCGGGAAAGAACTCCGTTCCGTGGTTAAGTGCTCCGTAAGCGAAAAAACTGCCAACCAGAAGAATGAAACCAAGTCCGGCACTTAGATACCGGTGTTCAATAGATAGTTCGAGAAGCTTCCGGTACCGAACAACCACCGGGCTGTTCTCAAACGAGGTGACTTTGCTGCCGTTCTTTACCCGCAGCTTCATATATTTTGCTGTCACAACCGGGAGGACTGTCACCGCGACGACCAACGAAGCTAGTAGGACAATCACGACAGTCTTGGGCAAGTAGCCCATGAATTCCCCCATGATACCTGTCCAAAAGACCAAAGGCAGAAACGCTGCTACTGTCGTTGCGGTAGAAGCCGCGACTGCACCTGCCACTTCTTTTGATCCATCAATGGCAGCCGCACGCATGGGTTTTCCCATCTCCGCATGCCGATAAACGTTCTCAACGATCACGATCGCGTTGTCGACGAGCATCCCCAAAACCAATATCAGAGAAAACAGAACGATCATGTTCAACGTAATTCCGAGAAACGCAATCGTTATGATTCCCAATAGAAAGGAAAGCGGAATAGCGATGGCTACAAAGAGGCTATTCCGAACTCCCATAAAAAACAGGATCACGCCTACGACCAGAATGAGCGCTGTGATGATCCCATTTTCGAGATCTGAAACCATATCCGTAACGATTTTCGATTGATCACCGAGGACTCGATAGCGAACTCCGTCTGGGAAGATCTTTGCTTCCTTTTTCAACAGGGCTTTTACTTCCTGTGCGAGCTGTTCAATATTCGCTCCATTGCGTTTACTGACCGCGAGAGAAACAGCGACCTCACCGTTCATTCGCGCATAGGTTGCTCGCTCTGCAAAACCATCGGCTACTTTTGCGATGTCCCGAATGAAAACTGGCTTCCCACCTCGTCTCGCTACAGCAACGTCAAGTAAGTCATCTGGCTCGGTCACCTCTCCAGGGACACGAAACAAGAAATTAGCGTCCCCTACCCCGACATCGCCGCCGGGAATATTCACATTTTCGTTTCCTATAGCCGCAACTACATCGTTAAGTCCGATCGCGTAGTGGCCTATACGATGAGGATCGACTTGAACTTGAATTTGCCTGGTCCTACCGCCCGACAATTCAACTTTTAGGATCCCAGGAATTCGTTCGATCTTTTCCTCTAGGCTCTCTCCAAGAGTCTTTAGGTTTTCCTCATCAACCGCCCCAGCAAGGGTAACGATCATAATCGGAAAGTCGGAGAAGGAAACTTCTACTACATCGGTCTCCTCCACATCCGAGGGCAGTTCCGGTCGAGCTCTACTAACCCGATCTCTTACACGTTGAATGGCGTCCTCGATAATTATGTCGGGCTCAAACTCCAACGTAATCATACTGGCCCCCTCCGCGGAGGTAGACCGCATTTCTTTCAAGTTCTTTAGTCCCGACAGCTCGTTCTCGATCGGCGTTGTTACCAACGTTTCTACGTCAGACGGGCTAACTCCAGGATACGGAGTCGCTGCGATTACTACAGGAATCGCAATATCCGGCGACGCCTCCCGAGGAAGTGACGAATAGGTCATGAGACCAAAAAGAACAACGCAACCAGCGACTAGCATTACCGTCGCTGAACGCCGAACCATCCAGTCAATCATTGCTTCGCCTCAGCGGGTTTGGCCGCTTGGGTTTCAGTCTTTTCGGGCAGAACTCCCTCTTCCCTCAATTCCGTCTTTTCGTAGGTAATTCTACCGTTCTCGCAACAAACACCTTTCCTCGCCACAATTAACTTGTCGCCGTCGGCCAAATCTCTGTGCCCCACCACCACCACTTCATCCCCAACCGCTGCACCGGAAACAACCTCTACATCGGAGCCAGCAATGCGCCCTAGAGTGACTGGCCGCCAACGCGCTACCCCATCTTCAACTGCAAAAACGCCATTTTCCTTACGCTTCGTGACCAGAAAGTCCTGCGGGACGTAAAGCCCTGCGATATTTCCCTCGGTAGCAAAACGGACTTGCGCAATCATCCCGGGCAATAGTCCGGTATCGCGCTCGTTGACCACGACCTTCACCATGTACGCTCTGGTCTCCGGATCCGCGGCGGGCTCGATCTGCTCGACGACCCCCTCTTTGGGCGAAGGCAAAGATGCCGCGGTTATATACGCCTTACCGCCGACCTTGAGTGCACCAACGTCTCTGTCTGAGACGGATGCTTCGACGCGTATGGGATTGAGTTGGATCAAGCGGGCAACAGGAGCTCCCGGCGCCAACACTTCTCCCCGTTCAATATCTAACCCAACCACCGTACCTGCAAACGGAGCGCGAACAAGAGACATGTCTTGCCGAGCGATTGAGAGCGTGTGCTGAGCTTTGCTTCGCGCCACTCGGGTTTTCGCCGCGTCTAAGCGCGCAGCGGGAGCCGCTTTACCCAATTTAATGGTGCGCTCTAACTCTCTTGCCGCATCATCAAGTTCAACTTTGGTGAGTTTTGCTTGGGCTGAGTGAATTCGTGTGTCGACGTAGAGCAGGGGTTGATTCTTCCTTACATTGCTTCCGGTTTTCACCACAACGCGTTCGACATATCCCCCCAAAGCGGCCGCCAGTTTGGCTTCTCTGCCACCTTTCACCTCGCCCGGTCGAAGTAGCGTGGAGTTGATTGACCGTTCTCCCAAAACCGCAGTCTCGACACGCGCAGCTAGAGCCGGAAGCGATGCTTTCGGCGCAGCGCCGGCAGCAGGGCCTGAAGGTTCAGACTTGCACCCTATGACCAAAGCCAGAGGACAGAAAAATATGATGAGATTTTTTTTCACTGTTTTGCCACTCCGTCAAAAATCATGTCGACCGTTCGGTGCAGAAGGTCCCGGTTCCACTCGCCACTTTTTAGCGAAAGCTCAAAATTGAAATGTAACGCTCCCGCAACCACCAGCGCACACTCCAAGGGTTCCACATCTGGTCGAATTTCCCCTTTGACCACACCACGTCGAATCGCGTCCGCAATCAACTGCATGTGAAGAGAGTGAACTGCTTCCACGTCGACTTCAGGCGCCTCACGTTCAGTGTGGTTTCGAATTCTAAGCAACAACCGCATTGCGTCTGGATCAGACAGACTCCAATTTGAAAACAAATCAAGAGTCCGGTGAATTCTCTCTCTGGCGGTCCCGACTCCCTGATTTAACGATTCGATTGCCTCAGAGCAAGCATCTAAATGCTCACGAACGACACTTTCGAATAACCCTTCTTTGCTACCGAAGTAATAGTAGACCGCGGGCTTCGTGCAATCACACGCGATAGCTATTTCACGTACAGATACCCCCGCATACCCCTTTGCGGCGAACAAACGAGTTGCTTCGGCAGAGATTCGAGGTCGCAAATCTCCGTTTTTTTTTGCTACTGCTCCCATCTATCTCCGCTCCTTTGGAGCCTGCGCGAGGCCGACTGCGCGCCGCAACTGTGCAAGGGCAATGCGCCTATCAATTCTAGCGTTTAACTGTCCTAGGTTCGCCTGGAAACGTTGTACCTCCGTGTCCAACAATGCAGAAGCTGTCGCTTGCCCAGCGCGAAACTCTAATACTCTTTGTTCGTAAGCTGATTCTGCTGAGCTCACGTCGAGCTTGCTATTCTTAACAGCCTCTCTTGATCTGACAAGAGCCTGCCAAGCTGCCACTATTTCGCCGCGAGCTTGTTGTTCAGCTACATGCAAGCTGGCTTTAGCTACATGTGTAAGAGCTTCTAGTTCTTTTCGCCGCGAGCGCCCGGCCAAGTATGCATCCAAACTCCAGCTGACATTGAGTCCGATATTCCAGCTGGTATTCCAAGCGTTTCGGGGAGGAAAAAATTGTGGGTTTGGATTGGCGTGGTTCACCGTTCCTGTCGCTGCTAATTTTGGGTACTCGTCGAATTTCGCTGCAGACGTCGCAAGGTCTGTCGATTCATGGGCAGCTCGCAATGCGCGAAGATCTCGACGTTTCTCCAATCCCAAAGCCACCAATTCGCCGAGGGTTTGCCCAGATGCTGGATTTCCTTGGCTTTTGGAACGCGTTCCCAGAATGATCTTGGTGCCGACTGGTTTTCCCATCATAGATAACAGGCGATCTCGTGCGATCGCCTCTGCGCTATTTGCTACTGCCAGCGTGTTGTCTGCGGAAGCTTTCGCACTTCGAATTTGCTGTACGTCGGCTAACGATGTAACGCCAGCGTTCAAACCGATTTCAGCGTCCGTGAGCCGCGCCCGTACGCTCTTAGTAGCATGTTTCGCGACTGCAGCTTGGGCAAGTGCACGCACCCACTCGTAATACGCAACGCGTGTCTCCATCACGACAGACCGGATTGTGGCGTCTTTCCGCAAAGAAGCCGCATTAGAGTCCAGTTTCGCTGCACGCATGACCTTGGGCAATCGAAGGAAATCCGAGAGCGGGAGGCTTGCGGTCCCTTGTAAAGAATAAGTCAGTGTTGGAATTTCGAGAGGCTCAGTCTCTACTGCGGAAACGGGGCTTCCGTTTGCGTCAAGAACACAGGTGCCACCACCGTTTGGACATCCCCCTACAGTTAACAAACCGGGGTTTAACGCTCCCACAGTAAACCCTCCACCACCAAAGTCGAAGTTCACCTGATTGCTGCGACTCACGGACCCCATGAGATTGATCTTTGGCAGGTACCTCGAGAGGGTTGCTCCAGTGGTAGCTTCTGAGGCAGCAGCTTCGCCCCTTTTCACTTCAACCTGAGGGGATGCGGCAACGGCTGCATTCACTGCCTCTTGTTCGGTGAGTCCTTGGGGGTTGCCACGCAACACAGCGTCGACTCCGCGCTTATATTCAATCGGCTTTTTGTCGCCCTCCGCCAAGCCTTGCGACGACAGCATTAGGAGAACCAACGGGCTGTTTTTTATAAGAGATTTCAATTCTACTTACCGTTGAGTAAGTACCTAGCATGGGTTGTCTACGGGGTGCAATAAGCCGAAAGCCGCCAATTAGCTTTTAGAGATAACCAGCTTGGTTATCTCTGCTGGCGCGAACCAACGCATAGGTGGCCCCCAAAAGCCGGTTCCCCTACTCACGTAAACCTGTAAATTGTCGTCGTGCCTGTAAAGCCCCGCCAAGTAAGGCTGTTCTAAGTTGACTAGGCCAGAGATCGGCCAAATTTGTCCCCCGTGGGTATGCCCAGAAAGCTGCAGGTCCACACCATGTTCTTCAAGGGCGCCAACCTGAGCAGGTTGGTGCGCAAGTGCTATGAGAGCTCGCGACCTATCGCGACCTTTCAAGATTTCATCGACGTTTACTTGGTACTTTTCACCGTAGCGTCGCGACGAACGATCGTGAATTCCCAGAAGATCAAAACTGCCAGCTGCGGACTCGATGCTCACCTTCCGTCCGCCGAGTACGTGCAGACCAAGTGACTCAAAGCGCTCCAGCCACGGATCTACATTCGCGTAGAACTCATGATTGCCGGTGACATAATAAACACCATGCTCCGCTTGAAGATCCGATAGGGGTCCGACTTCGTCTCCAAACGATTCTATCGGACCGTCGATCAGATCTCCCGTAATTACAATTAGGTCCGGTTTCTGCTCGTTGACTCTTTCTACGACCCGAGAGAGCCACTTCCGCTTCAGGATGGGCCCAATATGAACATCGGAAAGTTGAACAATCGTGAAACCATCCCGCCCCTTGGGCCACTTGTTAAGTTGCACTGCAACTTCTAAGACTTTCACAGGCCCAATCCCATTGCGCAAAGAAGTAACGACAATGACGATTGAAAGGGCGATAGCAATAGATGCAACGACTCTCGAAGAAGGGGCGCTTACAAAGCCGACAAAAAAACAAGCAACATCAACGAAGGCAGTGGACATCCCAGCCAAAAAAACTGCGCCAAGCCACACATAAGCAGTTTGAGTAAGAAAAGTATTAAGAGACTTCGGTAGCCAACTTCGATCCCGGGAAAAGAAAACGAAAACAAAATTCCCAAATAACGTTATTAGCCCGACACCTCCGAGAAGTGTCACAGATTCGCTCCAGTTGGGACTTTGAAACCAACGAGACCAGAGGTAGTAGTGAACCCCCACTAACAGGGATACCGCTATCAGCAAGAACAGTACGAGTCGTTTCGGCCTTTTCATATTTCCACCCCGCGAGGCTATTTGCGAGCGTACACTCTCGTTCACGATCAATGAGCGAAAACTCAACAAGTCAGACAAAAATGTCGCAAGTAGAGTTCGTTGCGCTCATGGCTTTTTGCGTGTCTCTAACCGCACTTTCTATCGATGCAATGCTACCCGCCCTTGGAATCATTGCAAGCGACCTATCTCTCACTGATCCAAACGACGCACAGCTGGTCGTAGGAATTCAGTTTGCTGGCATGACCATAGGGCAAGCTTTAGCCGGCCCTCTTTCCGACAGCTGGGGGCGTAAACGGGCCATGTACGGTGGGCTCCTCGTTTTTTCCATAGGTTCGCTCTTGGCGATGACTGCAAGCAACTTTACCGTACTACTCTTCGGGCGCGCGCTCCAAGGCGCAGGAGCATCTGCACCACGGGTGGTGAGCAACGCAATCGTTCGAGACCAATATGAAGGTCGACCTATGGCCCGCGTACTTTCTCTTATTGCAACGGTTTTCATTATCGTTCCGGTTATTGCGCCCCTTGTCGGGCAAGGAATTCTTGCCGTGGCTACCTGGCGCACGATTTTCGGGTTCCTTCTTTTCCAAGGATTATTTGCCTTTCTGTGGTTTGCGTGGCGACAAAAAGAAACGCTTCCAGCGAACCTGAGAATTCCGTTTTCTTTATCGCAAATAGGAAATGCCGCCGGTGAAACCATGAAAACAAAAATATCCTTTGGATACATGTTGGTTGCTGGCTTGTCGTCCGGCGGTTTTATCGGTTACCTCAGCTCTTCTCGGCAAATCTTGCAGGATCAGTACGGAGTAGGAGACCTCTTCCCTCTTTATTTCGCAGTTCTTGCGCTTTCTGTAGGCACGGCCTCTTTATGTAATGCAAAGTTAGTTTTGCGTATGGGAATGACCAAGCTTTGCATCGCTGCTCAAACAGCGCTGACAGTTACTTCCATCGTATTTTTGTTCACTGCCTTCGCTTTCAAGGGGCATCCCCCGCTGTGGCTCCTGATGTCCTTCTTTATGATTGTTTTCTTCTGTTTGGGTATTTTGTTTGGGAATTGCACCGCCAGAGCCATGGAACCCCTTGGGCATATAGCAGGCACCGCCTCCGCGGTTTTTGCCGCTGTGACGACGTTGATAAGTTCGGGGTTTGGAATCCTAATCGGGCGAGCGTACGACGGGACCATAATTCCGTTGGTAGCTGGTTTCGCTATCCTAGGAGTAATCGCTCAAGCTGTTCTGCGTTGGACTGAAAGAAATCCCGAGGCATCTTGAATCTTTAATTCTCGGTTACGAGAAACAACGTATGCCGAGGCCCTTTTCCGGAAGCGCGCGCCCGAACTTTTTTGGTTTCTATGGCGAGGCCCAGATTTCGAACCGTTTTCTCAAAACTGAGGCTTTCAAAGGCAGACCAAACCACCACGATCCCGCCCGGCGATAGAGCATTCACGAGTTTTCTAATTCCTTTTGAACCATAGAGTTCAGCGTTTTTCTCTAGGGTGAATGCTTCAGGACCATTGTCGACATCTAAAAGGATGGCATCCCATTTTCCCCTCCCGACAGCATCCTGGACCAACCCCTCAAACAAGATAACCCTCTCGTCTTTGAGTGGGTACGAAGTCATCTCGCCTAGCTCCCCCCGATTAAACTCAACAATAGCTGGCATCATCTCTGCCACAGTGACTTCAGCGTTAGAGAAATAATCGAGCGCCGCCCGGAGAGTAAACCCCATGCCAAGCCCACCCAAGAGAACTTTGCTCTGTTTGTCTGTGCCTAGGTGTTCTGCGGCAACCTCTGCCATCGCCTGCTCGGAACCGTACATTGCGCTCGACATTAACGTCGCACCAGCCAACCGAACAACGTAGTGCCCTGCTTCGAAACGAAGCTCCAAAATTCCGCCTTCTGGCGTTGCATCCCTGGCGACTATCCGTGCTGGCTGCACATTTCCAGTATGCCAGAAACCCCGACCGCGCCTATCAATTTCCGCTATTGGCCTAGGTTTAACGGCATCAACTGGAAAATATTCCCGCCAGTAGCTGCGTCTCTTTGCCAGAAGCCCTGAACTTTGAGGTTCCCCTTCGTATCCACCACCGAAATCGCCTTGGCGTCCGCCATACCCGGGTTGCTAAAGGCGTCCCTTAAAGAATCTTCTTGCTGTTTCTCGCTCTTTTTCAACCAAGAATCATCCGAGAGCATCACTGTTACCTCATAGCCTCGACGTTCGGCTTTCTTAACCGGTATATCGCTCAGAGGACCACTAACCGTATCTGCTGGCGTGTCGCGAAAATTGAAGTACATAACTGCCGCAAAACCTGCGATGGCGACGCACATCAAAATTCCAGCAAGGAGACCATTTGTCCGCAATCCAGCGAGCGCTCCTCCAGTCGAGTTTGGAACTGAGTGTTTTTCGGTATGGAGATGTTTCGTAGCAGGTTTCGATCTTTCACCCGCACTTTTGCCTTTCGGTGCGCTTGGCGCTGAAGTCGTTTCGAAACCGCCAGTATCCTGACGAGAATTGGCGGCTTGTAGTACTGCCTCCAATTGCTCATCCGTGACTGGACAGTGAGTTGCGTGACCTTGAATCTCCTCTGGACTAAGAGCCGACATCGAATCTGGAAGGCGAGAATTCAGTCCCAGTTTCGAATCCCACATCTTGAACCGGCACATAGGTGGCACGGCCAACCTCGACTCAAAACCCGGTTGCTCTTCCAACAACCCCCACAGCTTGTCGAGTCTAAACTCGTCCCCCTCCGACATTTCCCGGTACTGGAAGTCCAAGACCATACGCAACGAGTCTGTGCCAACGACCTCAGAAAGTTCCGAGTGCGAAAACGCCAAGACCATGGCATCTACAATTTGTTTCTTACTCTTCGCTTGGTCGTACATGATTTCTTCTCAGCTCCACAATGATAACCCCTATTATGAAAAGCATTTCTTCAAACAACAATGAGTTTTGACATCAAAAAGGATAGGGAAAAGGGGCGTTTTTGTGGTCCACTGGCTTATCCGATTTAGGTACCAAACAATCGAATTCGGCGACCTCGACATTCATGTTCGATCTCTAAGAGACGCTCAAGAAACTCAGGAAGACGATTCGCCGCCGATTCACGACATCTCGCCAGGAAACTGGTCAATTTTCGGAGTGCTTTGGAAGTCCGGGAAAACTCTAGCCAAACTGATGCACACCTACGACATCAAAGACCGGCGTATCTTGGAAGTGGGATGCGGCCTAGGCTTAGCGAGCCTCGTACTCAATCATCTTTCAGCTGACATTTCTGCCACAGATTACCACCCGGACGCGCAATCTTTTCTTGACGAGAATACGCGTCTCAACGGCGACCCCAAAATTCCATTTTCCCGCGCCCACTGGGAACAAGAAGATTGTGGGCTGGGAAATTTCGATCTCATCATAGGAAGCGATCTCCTTTACGAACGAGGCCGAGCTGAATTGCTATCCACCTTTATCGACAATCAAGCCCATCCCAAATGCGAAGTAATTATGGTTGATCCGGGGCGCGGTCAAATCGCACGTTTCAGTCAACAAATGAAACAACGGGGCTACTCTGATCGAAAGCTGCCAACCAACCAAGACAACCAAAAGGAACAGGTTCACATATATACCCGCGGTTAAGCCGGACCGATAACTGCAGCCATCGCCCATTGCGCATAAAGCGCGGCAATCGCCGGCTCTACACGAAGCGTCGGCAAACCAAACTCGCAGGGTAAAAAGCCGTTTAATTCAAGGGTCTCAATCTCGCGCTCAATCCACCCGCCCTCAGGTCCTATCGCAAAAACCACAGGTTCTGGTTTGTAGGCAGACACAACTCGATTGCCTTTTTTGGGATGCGCGACAACTCTATTTCTGGGAAGCCCTGGCAAAACTTCGTTTACAAAACCCATAAATTCTCTTGAGACGCTTATCTCTGGCAACCACGGCTCTCCGCCTTGTTCGCATCCCAGTCCGGCGGCAGCGTTCATGGCCTCGGTTTCCAATTTGGGCGATTGAAAATATGATTTTTCTACCCTCCAAGCATTCACCAGATGAATCTTCCGAGTTCCAAGAGAGGCGGCAAGGGAAAGGCACCGTGAGAGCACCTTCGGCCTAGGCACGGCAAGGACTAGGTCAATTTGGGGTACGGGCGGTTTCTCGAGGAGGGAAAAGCGCAGGGTTACTTCCCTTTCAGCTACACGCAGGACCTCTGCTTCGCCTCTGCCGTGTCTAGCAACACAGGCCCGCAAAAAATCTCCTTCTTTCCCTTTCAGTACAGTCGACACATGAACCGCGCGGCGACCTCGCAGAATAATACGCCCGCCCGAGTCAATCTCGTTTGGATGAAATAACAGGTAGTTCATTTGGAGCAGAGGAATCTACAGGCAAAGGCTTTCTTTGTTGGTTTTTTCGTTTCCTTTGTTGAATAACGGTTTTTAAAGCCCAAAGCGCGACTAGCCCCAGCGTCACTGGTATACCGTACCGAAGAAGAAAGCCATGGAGGGCCTCCACTCGGTCTGTTAGCGCCTGACCAACGACGAAACAGAGCGTGATCCAAACAACTTGGGATGCCACCAACGCAAACCCAAAAACCAATTTTGGAACTCGAAGCAAACCAAGGACCGCTCCAATGATGGGCCCGGGCACAACGAAAAGAAGGATCGGTGCAACGACAGAAAACCGATTCGCCCCAGTTCCACCCCATCGCGAAATCCACTTCGTATACTTGGTGATCCAGGACTCCTCAAAACTACTCATCCGCAAACCAAAATCGTAGCCAATCCAAGCTTGGAAAAGAGAGCTTGCTATCGCCACGGTAGCAAAGGCGTACGAATTCGAAAGCGCCGAGACCGCAACAAGATGGTGCAGGAATGGACTAATTGCGACTAAAACCAAGGGAGCATGAGCTAAAAGTATGGGCGAAAAGACCAAACCCATATTCCTCACCACCACGACGGTCGAAAAAGAAAACAGCGATCGATTTGTGGTCAGTTCAGTCAAAATGTACAAGATATGTACCCCGACGAAAGGCCCATGAAAAGCAACTGCTTACCATCCGGACTTTCGACCGTATTTATGGTTGAATTTATGTGCGATGCATACCCCTTTGAAAAAAGGTCTACTCTTGGCACTTCTTGGTGCTGCCATCTTCCAAAACAGCGCAACCGCTGACCGCGTGGCGCCTCCTCTCGACGGAAAGTTAGTATCCTCAAAAGGGAAAGAAACCACGCTGGCGTCGCTTTATAAATCGCAACATTTGGTTGTGGTCTTTTATCGTGGTCATTGGTGACCCACCTGTAGAACGCAGCTGGTCCAGTTGCAAAGTAAGGCTAAGGAGTTTAGTGCGCGATCTGCACGCGTAGTAGGTGTAAGCGTAGACAGTCCACAGGACAATGCAAAGTTACGTTCAAAAGCCAAACTGCAAATGGAAATCTACCAAGACCCAAAAGGAGTTCTTGCGCAGAAAATCGGCTCCTGGAACAAAGAACACAACATTCCGAAGCCTGCGGTTCTGATTTTTGAAGAAGGCGGCAAACTTGCCTGGTCCTACTTAGGAAAGAACAAGGTAGACCGCCCAGCAATTGCCACCATCTTAAAAAAAATACCCGCGAAAAAATCTAATCTTAAACGTTAGTGCTGAGACATACATCTCAAACCGCCGGTGCTATTCGCGGAACAAACACCTAAGCGAGCACTATCAAGCTTGCAAATGTCACCCAGTCGTTCGCATTTCGCGCTTGGTTCCTTCGGAGGTGGTTTCGTTTTCTCATTTGGTAGGTTGTCGCAGGCCGAGGTCTGCAAGATTAACCAAACCAATAATCCAAACGCGCTACTTGCCCTGCTAGCCATCCCTATCGATATTACCTTTATTTAGAACCAATTCCGCACCGGCTGCCACGGTATCCGCTCCATTCTGATTCCGAACAGCAATACGAGCAAACAACCTAAACTACGTCGATCGATTCACTTGGAACACCCGTTGCACAACGCTGTACCATGCGAAAGTTGTCGTTACTGACACCAATTCTGATTCCGGCCCTTTTGCTTGGATTCACGTCCCCAGCCACGGCGAACTCCAGCGGAAAACCGCGGTCCAACCAAAAAGCTCAGAGAGTGTCGAACAAGCACAGTGTAGGGAGCTATCGCGCGCGCGGCCTTCGAAAAAAACGAACCCCTCTTCTTCAAGGAAGAATTCTAGAACGAATGGTGAAGCGTGAGGTCGCTAGGCAAGTTGTGTCTTCTGCGAAGCCAAAACTGAATACTTCGCAGAAACTACGCCGTGCCAGCTGGTGGGTAGCAAGTCGTGGGACCATTGCTGCAGCGCTTTTCTTGTCGGGGGCTGTATCCACCGCGTTGTTTGACAGGCATGCGGAGAAACATAATTTGCCCACGATGAAGCAACACCTCCAAAACGCAGATCAGTCTACCGTAGGTAGGATTTCCCTTATCGGTCGGCAAGCTCTCAAAAGCATGACGGAATCTGAATCCAAGAAAGGTAGATAGCGAAGCTGATGAAAAAGCTCTTTCTGCTTTTACTACCCGCTTTGGTCTCCTGCGAATCGGTTGAGAACTACTCTGTCGAATTCGCCCAAGATATTGCAACCGCCAAACACGGAGAAGCCACTCATACCTACCCGATAATGCCGGTAGAAGTAGTTGGCGAAAATGGTCCAAGACTACTCCTACCGTCCTGTTACCTAGAGCCAAAGCACGTAGGAGTGGTTTTTGTAGAAGGATACCCTCGCTCAGAAAAGGTGGCTGCGGCCTATCAAAAGGCCTACGGAATTCCCAAGGAAAACCTAGTTGGAGTAACACTTCCCATCGTTGAGACCCTCTCGACAGAAGACTTTGCACTGGCATACGAAGAGCTCTCCGCTGAGGTTCCAGATCACATTCAAGTTTTAGCACTTGCCTGGACTCGCCCCTTTCGCGTTGGAAATTGTAAGAATCCTGACGAGTGCATGTCCGTAACCTCGGCATTCGCACTCGGCTACAATCCAGAACGTTGGTCAAAAAACAGCACTCTTCTTCAAGGCGACCTAAAGGGAGGCAAAAGAGTGACATTGAAACAAGAAGCTACTAGTGCCTATTTCGCCTCCAACAGCTGCCGCCCCTTTGACGATTTTTCTTTCAGACCAGCAATGCTTCTACCTGGAACCCCTGAAGAAGTAGATATTCTAATCCAGCGAGGCAAACGCTCCATTCTTTCCTTTCCAAAAGGAAGCGTTCATCTCGTGACAACGACCGACCCAGCGAGGAATGTTCGAACCCATCAATTCGATTTTATCGAGCACCACTGGCGTTACAATTGGAATTTGGACATTGAAAATTTTTCAAACCTCGATGGTGCACCTGGTGATGACGAGATTAGAGACAGTGAAGATGTTCTTTTTTACTTCACTGGTTTGCCGTACTTATTTCATACAAGTAGCAACAAATACCTTCCCGGATCGGTTGGGGAGCACCTAACATCCTATGGCGGGGTCATTCGCGTGGATGACTCGTTGAAGGATCTAGCCCGTCTTTTTAGACGGCGCGCACCGTTTCACCAAACCACCGTTTTGGCTTGGCTAAATTTAAAGTCAATAGACAGCGGTGTTACCGGAAGCTTTGGCACAGTTGTCGAGCCATACGCATTGCCTCAAAAATTCACTAACACAGCCGCCTTTCTTGCGGAATACACTTCTGGCAGTCAACTCGTAGTGTCTATGTGGAAATCAGTCCAATTTCCTGGACAGGGTTTATTCGTTGGCGACCCATTGGCGAGGCCTTGGGGATCGAAAGCCAAATTTACTGAAGAAGGAGACTTGGTACTGACAACGACCGAGCTCGACGCCTACGCATCCCACACTGTCCAACGACGTTTGGACCATAAACAGGCATGGGAAGACGTGGAAGAAATTCCAGCTCGCAGAAAAACGAAAAAACAATCGCAGGTTCGGCTGGGCGAAAAGAGCGCTGTCTTCGAATGGACACTAGAGGACGCAGATCCAACCATGACATACAGAATTATCCCCTCGGACACACCAGCGGCTGAACGTTAAAGCTGGGCGCGTTTGCACCGTGCATCGAAAAATTGATAGAGGTTCATGACGCAGCCAAGACCAAACTGGTCGTTTCCTTCAAATTATCTGAATCTTGTTGGGATCTACGCTTAGCTTCGCGACGTCATTGTGCTTTCGTAGTGGTCAATGAAAACCGGGTTCCAGCTACTACGAGACGCAGCGACCAACAAGTCGACAGCGTTTACTTCTGAAGAGCGCGATAGACTCGGTCTCCGTGGCCTCCTTCCCGCCAAAGTCTCAGATCAAGGGATGCAGGTTACTCGGGTCTTAGAGAACCTGAGACGCAAAACTCACGACATCGAAAAATATATTTTCCTCCTTGCTCTTCAAGGCCGAAACGAGAGGCTTTATTACAAAACGTTAACCGACAATATCGAAGAACTTCTTCCCATTGTCTACACACCTACCGTTGGTCAAGCATGCAAAGAATTCGCGCATATTTTTCGCAAAACACGGGGCTTCTACGTCACGGCCAATGACCGCGGAAAAGTTTCGACGATACTCAAAAATTGGCCTCACGAGGATGTACGAGTCATCGTTGTCACCGACGGTGAGCGTATCCTGGGCCTCGGCGACCTTGGCGCAAACGGAATGGGCATTTCCATTGGCAAGCTCTCGCTTTATACCGCGGGCGCAGGTATCCCACCGGAACAGTGTATGCCCGTTCAAATTGACGTTGGAACGAACAATAAAGAGCTGCTCGGAGACCCTCTCTACCTTGGTGTGGCGGAAAATCGCATAGACGGCACCGAATACTTCGATCTATTGGATGAATTCATTCAAGCAGTGCAGGAGAGATTTCCCAAGGCTTTGATTCAGTTTGAAGACTTCCTTACCCCCAAAGCATATGCTCTTTTGAACAAATACCGGGACCAGATCCTTTGTTTCAACGACGATATTCAAGGGACCGCCGCGGTTGCGTTAGCGGGAATCTACGCTTCCAACCGGATAACACGGCACAAATTCAAAGACCTACGAATCATGTTCCTTGGAGCCGGTTCGGCAGCTACTGGAATCGCTGACCTCCTAGTTGATGCCTACGTAAAGGAGGGGTTGACTCGCGAAGAAGCGTACCAACGGCTCTGGTTTGTCGATGTAAACGGTCTTCTCGTAAAAGACCGAAGCGACTTAATGCCGCATAACGAACCTTTCGCAAAATCGTCGGTCGGTATGACTTTCAAAGAAGCTGTGGAACATGTGAAGCCGCATGTACTCATTGGTGCCACGGGAGTTCCAAAGACATTCACGGAGGAAATTGTATCAACCATGGGTGCCCAAAATGAGAGGCCCGTAATTTTTGCCCTCTCCAATCCTACTTCGCGCGCTGAATGTACAGCGGCTCAGGCTTACGAATGGACCCAAGGTAAGGTTGTCTTCGCCTCCGGCAGTCCCTTCCCAGCCGTGAAGGGAGAGAGTAATAAAGAGTGGCGGCCAGCACAGGGAAACAATGCCTACGTCTTCCCGGGCATTGGCTTAGGGGCAGTAGGGTGCGAAGCGCGCCGGATCAACAGCGAGATGTTTCTCGCCGCGGCCGAGGTTCTCGCCCAACAAGTCAGTCAAGGTGATCTAGATTCTGGCTCCCTCTATCCTCCGCTAAGTCAATTACCAGAGGTCTCACTCAAAGTTGCAATTGCAGTAGCAGAAGTCGCTTACGAATACGGACTCGCCCGACTGAAAAGACCCGAATCTCTTCAGGCCCACCTCGAGTCTATCCGGTACCAAACAAGCTACTAATAGACGACAAACACGTCGTAACGCCATACGAAGTACGCGGTCGTTACCACTACAAGGTTCCAGCCAATAAAAAAGGCTTTCGTGAGCCAAACAGGGTATTTCTTTGGACCCCAAAAAGCATCGCCAAGAAATAGCGTAGCTGCAGCGCCCATGAACGCAGCAACGTACCAGCTGCGAAAGCAGAAGAACGCTATTCCAAGCTCGATAAAGAGTATTCCCGACAGCAACAATTTAGATGGAAAAACCCCAAGAAGAACTGCCGTTGACTTCCTACCGGCGATGCGGTCTTCATCAACGTCCATGATCTGCCCAAAGAGATGGCTCTGCATAGCGAAGAGGGCGCAAAAACAGGTAACAGGCAAAGACAAATGAGGCGCGACACAGAGCCAGGAAGAAAGGACAAATACAAGTAGGTACCCAACCTGATTCAAAAGATCTAAAACAGCGATCTTCTTGAAACCAAAAGTATTATAGGCCGCGTTTGCTCCGACCATCGCGAGAAACCAAACCAGCATTTTCGCCCCTCCCAGCCAGATGAAAAGGCCTACGAAGGGGAGCTGCACAAGGAAAATGATCGTAGGCAACTGTTTGCGCAAACTTTGATCAGGCCGAGCTCCAAATAGCCAACTATCTTTTCGTTGGTTTACAGCGTCAGTTTCAGCATCGCCGATGTCATTCCATCCATAGAGAAGAAGCCCTAGGGGAAAACACACATAGACGGCACCAACCCAGAAAGAAAACGAACCAAACATGTCTCTTGTTGCAAAGGGCAACACGTAGAACCAAACGTGTGTCGGCCAGAACCCCGGCCTGGAAACTTTCACAATTTCCAAAATATTTGGCATCTTATCGTTTCTGCGCGAGGACTAAGCTTCGCCTTGGTGCAGGATAGCCCTCTATGGTCTTTGACAGGTCAACAGGTTCTAGGAATTGTTCCAGTGATTCGAAAGTCATCCATTCCGTCTGCCTTTGTTCGTTCACAGACGTCGTATTGGCGTCAACGAGGCGGGTGTCAACAAACTGGGCTCTTCTCAACCACCCGTCGAGGCAAGAGTCTGTTGGAAGAAAAAAACAATTGTGCATCTTTGCGTAGCGATCCGGTGGTGAAAGAGCAATTGGGTCATCCCCGGCAAGAGTGAGCGTCTCCAATACCAATGTACCCTGGGGGCGAAGAAACTTTCGCATTCGTCCTAAGAACTCGATCGGAGACCGCTGGTGATAAAGAACTCCCATACAAAAAATGACATCAAACTGATTTTCGAGGTCAGGGAAATCAGCGAAAGAAGTAGGAAAAAACTGAATCTTTTCTGCGCGTGCGTACTTCTGGACGGCAGCGAATTGAAAAGCGTAGAGCAAAAATGGATCGAGCCCAACTATGAGCCTCGGCTCAAAAGGCAACATGCGAAACATGTAATATCCATTGCCACAGCCGATATCTAGTACGGTCTTGCCTTCGAGGCTGGGCAACGCACTCTCGACACGGTCCCATTTCCAGTCCGATCGCCACTCAGTATCAATAAAGGTGTTGAAGAAATTGATGGGTCCCTTCCTCCAAGGGCTAAGACCATGCAACTTCTCGTCAAGACCCTTCTGATTGCCCATTCCAGTTCCACTAAGCGTTACGCCCCCGTCAAACAGCAGTTTTGAATCGT
The DNA here is from genome assembly GCA_964410875.1 of uncultured Kofleriaceae bacterium. Lineage (GTDB taxonomy): Bacteria > Myxococcota_A > Polyangia > Haliangiales > Haliangiaceae > CAYPIX01. The sequence goes on along the minus strand of CAYPIX010000036.1, from coordinate 10,782 downwards.
CGACGGCCGGCAAAGAGTCAACTAACTCGGCGAGCTTTGGGCCATGGCCTACTTCTAAGCGTTGTTCGCAGAGGGTAAGATAGTTCAAGAAAACAGATTCATTCGAAACGAACTCTTCTTTGAGTTTCTTTTCATTCCAAAATAGCGTCATCGCTTCACGGCGCATAGAGACACAAAATTGTGAAACTGGGACCAAACACAAACGTCAGAATAACCAGCCGCTCGGATCCGTTTTTTATGACTATCGAGAGTCTCGGCAACCAACACGTTTTCAAGAGACTGCCGCTTCTGCGCTATTTCTAACTCGCTATAGCCATTTCGCCTTTTGAATTCATGATGACGCTCTACGTACAGCTGGTCGATCCATTGAGAGTCCCCCATGATCTTTTCCGATATCAAGAGAACGCTTCCAGGCCTGGAACCATTAGCAATACGCTCCAGCAGTGGCTTTCGATCTTCCAAGGGCACAAACTGCAATGTGTAGTTGAGGACCACGACGGAGGCCTTCTCTATTTCGACTTCCTGGATTGGCTGGCAGATGGTTTCAATCTCGAGCCCGCTGCTTCTCGCAACCAAACCGTCCAGCATATCCTTTGAGTTATCAACACCGACCAAACGAACGCCTTCGGTGCCTTCCTGCTTTAACCGACGAGCGAGTGGAATCAAAAAGGCGCCAAGCGAACACCCAAGATCGTAGACACTGGTCCCCGGTTTTGCTGCAGCCAAAGAAAGCGCAACAAGTTCCTCAAAGTTTTCACGGTAATGAGGCACAGATCGGCCAATCATATCGTCGAAGACCTGAACAACTTCAGAATCGAACTTGAACGGGGCAACGACCCTTCGAGAGGTCGCGTATAGGTTATCGCGCGCCATGAGTTTCGAGATCGCGATTCTTTCCTAGTTTCCTCGCCGCGACAACAAACAATGTAGAATGACAGCGCGGTATGGAAATACTCTTGGCAGCTTTCATTTTGGCAATGCTACTTGGATTCTCTTGGTTTGGCCTCAAAGCACTCTGGGGGGCGCTTATAGGGGCCTGTCTTTATGCTGCATGGAAAACAAAGGAATCTAAATGTATCAAGTGCCAGAAACGCCCCATGGCAATCGAAAACATTGGGTTCTGTACAGGATGCGGCGGGACACAGCCAGCCACAGAAAATACAAGAAGAGCCTTTGTTCTTTGGGTTGCCACAACCATGGCGCTTACTTCATTCTCTTCCTTCGCCCTCGGATGGCTCGTCACCAAGAAATGGTCTGCACCGCTTCTCGATCTACCAGTTTCTGATGCAATCTTCTTCGCTGTAACGTTCTTTGCAATCTCTGTTCTTCCGTTAGCTTGGGCATTGACCAAACCTCTCGGGCTAAAGCTCACTGTGTGGTGCGAACATTGCGGCAAGCTGGCGCGAAACGAACTACGTTTGAATTTTTGTGGTCATTGTGGGGCGTCCCAAACGAAAGGGCACGACTAGACATCCAAAATCGGGAGATTTTACGCGTCATTCCCTCCATTCTTTGAACTCGCGTTGCGCTCTTTTTCCGAAAAGATGCTATGTATCGCGTTGTGTCGAACCCTGAATTACCCGACAAAGCAAGGGTCGTTGTCATCGGTGGCGGTGTCATTGGCTGCTCAGTGGCCTACCACTTGGCTCACCTAGGAGAAGACGTCGTTCTGATTGAGCGAGACAGGGTCACCTCGGGAACGACCTGGCACGCAGCCGGGCTCGTCGTTTCGTTTGGCTCCTCCTCAGAAACTTCTACTGAGATGCGAAAATACACGCGCGATCTTTACGCACGGTTGGAGGAAGAGACTGGACAAGCAACCGGATTCAAGCCTGTTGGTTTCATCGAGCTTGCCTGCGAGCCCGATCGTTTAGAGGAGTATCGCCGAGTTTCCGCATTTAACCGGTACTGCGGAATCGACGTTCAAGAAATTTCTCCTAGCCAGGTAAAAGAACTGTTTCCCCCGGCCCGTATTGATGACGTCCTAGCAGGCTTTTACGTAGAAGGAGACGGACGAGCAGATCCTGTCGACGTAACCATGGCGCTGAGCAAAGGCGCGAAAATGGCGGGCGCGCGAATTATAGAAGGAGTGACAGTCGACGATGTCATCATTAAGAATAAACAAGTCAAAGGTGTAAAAACCAAACACGGCACCATCGAAGCGGAAGTCGTAGTGAATTGCTGCGGAATGTGGGCACGACAATTTGGCGAAAAATCAGGCGTCAACATTCCTCTCCAAGCCGCTGAGCACTACTACCTAATTACGGAAAAGATAAAGGGCATTGAAGCCAGTTTTCCCGTTCTCGAAGATCCGGGTTCCTGCGGGTACATACGAGAGGAAGTTGGTGGCCTGCTAATCGGTCTGTTTGAACCCATATGCGCCCCCTGGAATATTGGCAAAATTCCAGACGATTTTTCGTTTGGCTCGATCGCGCCAGATTGGGAAAGAATGAGTCCCTACCTCGAACAAGCCATGTCTCGAGTTCCCATCTCCACAGAAGCTGGCGTAAAGAAGTTCTTCTGCGGCCCCGAGAGTTTTACCCCCGACCTTAGCCCCATTGTTGGTGAGTCCCCCGAGGTGAAGAACTATTTCGTTGCGGCTGGTCTTAACTCGATTGGCATTCTGACTGGTGGCGGCCTTGGACGTGTCTTGGCCCACTGGATCGTCAACGGAGAGCCCGATGTCGATATCACTGGAATGAACATCGACAGACTTGAAAACTATCAGTCGACACCAAAGTACAGAGCACAGCGAACAGTTGAGCAGCTCGGCATGGTCTATCAGTGCCACTATCCAACCAGGAGCCCAAAGACCGCCCGTGGAGTCAAGACCTCTCCCATCTATGAAAGACTGAAGGCAAAGGGCGCGTATTTTAGAGACGTAAGTGGATGGGAGGGAGCAGACTGGTTCGCCCCCGAAGGAAAAGCGGCAGAGGTAGAAAAACTTTCATGGGGAAGAGAGAACTGGTTTCCATATTGGGAAGAAGAACACCGGGCAACACGAGACGGCGTCATATTGATGGATATGTCGTTCATGTCGAAGTTCCGAGTTCAAGGACGCGACGCCGGCTCCGTACTTAACTACATCTCCGCCGGAAACGTTGACGGACCAGATAACACGATCACGTACACGCAGTGGTTGAACCCAAGTGGAGGAATCGAGGCCGACCTAACCGTCACCAAGCTTAACAGCGAAGACTTTATCGTGGTTTCCTCGGACACGGCATACCGACATACCGAAGCCTGGTTAAGACGTCACATACCAGAAGATAGCCGTGCTTTTGTTTCTGACATCACTTCTTCCTATGCCCAGATAAACATTCAAGGTCCCCGCTCTCGAGAACTCTTGAGCAAAGTAACGAGCCATGACATGTCAAATGAGGCGTTTCCATTTCGATCGGCACAGGAAATTGATATTGGGTTCGCTCGGGTACTCTGTGTTCGCATCACGTACTTGGGGGAGCTTGGCTATGAGCTCTACATCCCTTCGGAGAAATGCCTCCACGTTTACGATCAACTCGTAGAAACCGGTAAGGAAGTTGGACTCCGCCATGCCGGACTGAAGGCGCTGGCGAGCCTCCGGCTCGAAAAAGCCTATCGTGACTACGGACACGATATTGACAACACCGACTCCGTACTCGAAGCAGGGCTTGGCTTTGCGGTTTCTCTGGACAAACCAGGCGGGTTCATCGGCAAGGAAGCGGTTCTAAAGCAGAAAGAAAAAAAGGGACTCAATAAGAGATTGATACAGATCTTAGTAGAAGATCCTAAGCCACTTCTTTTTCATGCGGAAATCGTTCTTCGCAATGGTAACCCAGTTGGTTATGTACGAGCCGGCTCTTACGGTCACACGCTCGGCGGCGCCGTTGGCTTGGCCATGATTGAAGATAAAGCTCCCATCAAGAAAGCGTTTCTAGACGAGGGAACATGGGAAGTCGACATCGCGGGTACCCGTTACCCCATCAAGGTTTCATTCAGGCCTATGTACGATCCCAAGATGGAAAAAGTGAAAGCGTAACTAAGAGCAGACGCTATCTGTGCAGGATGAACCCTCGGCGCATTCGAAGATACCAGCGTCAATGGTCTCTTCCTCGCAGGCCTCACCCTTCTTGATAACTCCACGAACGTTAAGTTCGTAGGCGCCCGCGTCGGTGTACCCATCGACTACGATGAAATACGTGCCAGGGCTCGTTTCATCGAGCTCAATAATCGAGTTTCCATCATCGGCACCAGGTCCATCATCGTTGCACTCAATCTCTTCTGAGTCGCAGGAGTCTGGCCCCCGCACGTAAAGGACTGTGTCAACCTCGGAGCCTACCGTGTCGATTCGAAGGCTCTCTAGCTCTGAAGCAATATTGAGTACGTGTACGCGATCAGCTTCCCCGCCACCGCCGCAGGATCCCATACTGTCATCGCTCGCGCCCTCGGTTGTCGATGCAGTGTTCCCTTCGGTTATCAATTCGATGGGATCTTCCTCGTCGCCACATTCTTGCTCAGACGTGTCATTTGCAGACGTGCAGGCGCTGTCTTCAGGATAGTCCACCTTGTCGTCCCCATCGTCATCCTTTCCGTTGGAACAGACTGGGCAGTTTGGACCGTCGGGACAATCATCGGTTTCGTCGACATCGTTTAGATCCGTGCAGCCCGGGTCGTTGGGGAAGTCAACGAGACCATCGCCATCACTATCAACCCCGTCACCACAAGCAGGTTTTTCGCAGGTAGTAGTTGGAGCGCTTGGCGTTAGTTTCCTACAAGTAAGCCCGGCCTGGCATGGATGACCGCCGACCTGGCAGCTGGCGCCATCTGGAACAGTGAACTCCGTCGTGAGTTTGTAAGAGCCTGAATCGGTCGCGCGAAACGCGTCTACGACCAGGTAGTACGTACCTGCTTCGATTCTCTCGACAAAGATCTCGGAAGCATTCGCCCCCTCGAAATCATCGCTGCAACTCAACTCAGTCGTCGTATCGCGACACTCACCCCGTAGGTAGAGAACTGTATCGGCTGTCGTCTGGCCGTCGACGGTACTCGCGCGGAGAGACCGCGGAGCATCAATCGTAAACCTGTACACTCGCTCAGAGCCGGCACCGCCACAGGTTGGAGAAATCAATTCGCTAACGTCATCAGTGTCGAGCTGCCCAAAACTGGGAGCGCCCTGAGTCAATTCTTCGAGACTTACGTCTGCACCACAGACATTCCCGGTCGTGCTCCCTTCATTGGTATCGCCAGCGCTGTCGCAATTTGGATCTGCTGGGTAGTCAACCTTGCCATCACCATCGTCGTCTTTGCCGTTCGAACAAGCGGGGCAGCTCGCGCCGTTAGGACAATCGTCTACTTCTGAGCCCGCCGATGAGAAAAGACAGCCAGGATCTTCCGGGTAATCAAGCAGGCCGTCACCGTCATTGTCGATACCGTCTGAACAAACCGGAAGAACCTCGTCTAACTCACTGACGTCGCTTGGGCTAATGCAGCCGGGATCGTCAAAATCGGTGAGTCCATCACCGTCGTTATCTATGCCGTCGGAGCAAGCCGCGATAAGATTGTCAATCGGCTCCCCGCTCCGTTCTCCAATCGTGGCGTTGGTACAGCCAAGAACAACACTAAAAACAACGAGACTAGCCCGCGCAAAAACCTTCATCATACATCCCTCAGTCACAAGCTCTCCCTTACTCCACCCGGCCATCTCTCCAAAACTCGCGGGCTTCCCGTGTATAAAGCGAGCACCAAGAACCGTCAACGAAATAACGTTCCGTGAACAAAAAAGAGATCCCATCCAAGGAACCGATTGGCCTTCTCCTTGTAATCGCACTGGCACAGCTGCTTGCTTTGACGGTTTGGTTCTCCGCGACAGCAGTAGCGCCCACGCTTCGCGACAACTGGAATCTCAATTTAGGGCAGGTTTCCGCGTTGACCACAACCGTGCAAATAGGCTTCGTTGTCGGGGCGCTCGGGATGGCAATTCTAAACATTGCCGACTTGGTTAAGTCTCGTATTCTATTCTGCGCATCTGGCCTGACAGCAGCTGCAGCTAACACAGTCCCAACCTTTCTCAGTGGCGACGACTTCACTGCGGTTCTCGCGCTTCGTTTTCTTACTGGAGTTTGTCTTGCCGGTGTCTACCCAAGCGGATTGAAAGTTATGGCCGGTTGGTTTCGTAAGGGGCGCGGCATGGCAATGGGTGTTCTCGTCGGTGCACTTACGGTCGGCAGTGCAGTCCCCCACCTTATCAAAGGGTTCGGTTTGGACTGGCGCGTCGTTCTCTGGGTTTCGTCGGCACTATGTGTTTTCGCCTCTTTGCTGATGCTTCGTGTTGGGGATGGACCCTTTGAAACCAAGGGCGCGAAATTCTCCTTTCGTCTTATTGCCCGAGTCGTTTCTAACCGCGGTTTCCGAAGCGCGACTGCGGGCTACCTCGGGCATATGTGGGAGCTCTATGCAATGTGGACTTGGCTTGCAGCTTGGTTGTCCGCACGTTTAGTCGCCACAAGCGGTGGTAACTCCACCGTCATCCCCTCCCTAACCTTCGCTATCATTGCTTGTGGGGGTATTGGTTCCTGGTTAGCAGGGGTTTGGGCCGACCGCTTTGGGCGGCCTCTTGTTGCGGGAGCCAGTATGGTGATTTCCGGGTCCTGTGCCCTGGTCACGCCCTTGCTTTTCCTGGCTCCAGCCTGGGTCGCAATCCCTATCCTCATCCTTTGGGGGCTTACAATTGTCGCTGACTCAGCGCAGTTCTCGGCCATCGTAACTGAAACCGTCGACGAAGCGCTTCGGGGAACAGCACTAACCCTCCAAGCTGCTCTGGGCTTCTCTCTAACGCTGGCTTCAATCCGCATTACCTCCTACATGGCATCAACTTACGGATGGCAATGGGCATTCCCCGTATTGGCAATCGGCCCACTCGTAGGCGTTGTCGCGATGACGCGAGTACCAAAACAGGCTTGAGCTAGAAATCCGCTTGCTTGGGCGCGCGAGGAAATGGAATCACTTCTCGAATGTTCTCAACTCCAGTCGCATATTGAATCGCTCGTTCGAAGCCAAGACCAAAACCCGCGTGTGGAACGGTTCCATACCTTCGAAGATCGCGGTACCACCAATAGTCTTCTGCAGGTAAGTCCATTTCTTTGAGCCGAGCGTCCAAGGCGTCGAGCCGCTCTTCCCGTTGGCTGCCACCAATCAGCTCACCTATTCCTGGAGCCAAAATATCCATAGCCGCTACGGTTTTACCGTCTTCGTTCTGTCTCATATAGAACGCTTTGATTTCTTTTGGATAGTTTATGACAGCTAGCGGCCTCTTCACGACCTCTTCGGTGAGGTAACGCTCGTGCTCGGTCTGAAGGTCTGCTCCCCATTTAGGTTGAAACTCAAATTTTTTCTTTGCAGACGAAAGCCTCTGTATAGCCTCTGTGTATTCCATTGTTTCAAACGGAGTTTCAATAAGGTGTTCGAGCCTCGTAATCGCTTCCTTGTTCACCCACTTCGCAAAGAACTCCATGTCGTCTGCTCGCTCTTCCAGAAGCTTCTTGTAGATGGCTTTCAGAAAGCGTTGAGCTAAATCGACATCGGCGGCCAGATCAGCAAACGCGATTTCGGGCTCGACCATCCAGAACTCTGCGAGGTGCCGGCGGGTATTGGAATTCTCCGCTCTGAAAGTGGGGCCAAACGTGTAGACGCGACTCAGAGCGAGACAATAAGTCTCGACGTTAAGTTGACCTGAAACAGTAAGGTGCGCTTCGCGACCAAAATAGTCCTTTTCAAATTCCACATTGCCGTTTTTGTCTTTCGGCATATTGGCGAAATCTAACGTAGACACCCTAAACATCTCGCCAGCGCCTTCGCAGTCAGACGCTGTAATAATTGGCGTATGAATCCAGAAGTAGCCCTCATCGTGCATAAACTGGTGGATTGCTAAAGCGAGTGTGTGGCGTACCCTCGTGACAGCGCCAATAAGATTAGTTCTAGGACGCAAGTGGGCAACTTCACGGAGGTACTCAACCGAATGCCGCTTCGCTTGCATTGGATATTTTTCCGGATCGTCGACCCAACCAACCACTTCAACCGACTTGGCAACAACTTCTACGCTTTGCCCCTTGCCTTGCGACTCTACTAGCTCACCAGTGATACGAACTGAGCATCCCGTCGTGATTTTTTGGATTTCGGACTCGTAGTTCGGCAGCTCTTTGTCAGCAACAACCTGAATAGGCGAAAAGCAGGAACCATCAGAGACGTTCAAGAACGACAACCCCGCCTTTGAATCACGTCGGGTGCGAATCCACCCTCTGACTACGACCTCTTTTCCAACCGAAACTTTCCCCGACAGCAGCTGAACAACTTGTCTTTCCATGGCGAAGAGACTTTACACGTTGGTTCTATCGATACGACCAAAAAACCTTTGGTTCTCAACTCAAATTGCTCATGGTGGCAATTGGAGCCCAATTGGAAAGGGGTGTGTAACAACGAGTTCAAGGTGATGGAGGCTGGTACGCTAGTTGCTCTGCCATATTACCGTGGACAAACGGTATCTGCTCCTTGCCTTCCTTGTTGTCGAAATGGCAACTGCAACGGCAGAAGCCGCACCAGCATCTAGTCTTAGAGTTCGCTTTAAGCAAGGCTTCCGAAACCAGACTGTGACGTTCCACACGAACAAAGGTCGGCACTCGTTTGAGCACCGAGGGCTATTGCGCAGGTACCGCCGAGCCCTCATCTCGCCGGAAGGGCACGGATTCCCTGTCCACAATCATCACGCTCGAATTACAAATTCCGCTGGCAAAGGACAGATCACAATGAAGATTCAGTCCTTGAAACTTACTCTGCGTCTGCATCTAGGCTTAAAGGGCCTTCAGCGCCTTGATATAGTCGATGCGTTGACCCACGTTGTTCAAGATTCAGCAAGCCATTTAGAATTACCCGACGTTGAAATTGAAACCGAGGGCATGCGAATCGATTTCGATTTCGTCTCGGAAAAGAACCATCCAAAGGCAAAAAGAA
>CAYPIX010000036.1:0-1700 GCA_964410875.1 uncultured Kofleriaceae bacterium | reverse complement strand
GCAAAAAGAAGAAAGCCCTACTTAGAGGGCTCCTTCAAATTGCTCGGATTCGAAAAACTAGAAGACCGCTTACTGTAAAGCGATCGTCTTCGCCATTATGGGATTGTGTTGTTGTTGATCCACGCCGCAAGATCAATCACGTCTTGGTCGGTCAACCTGTCTGCTGCCCAGAAAGGCATAACACCACCGATGAGTCCGGGGTAGACATCAACATCCGGGGGACCACGCCTCCGTACCCACTCACCGATTCGACTCGGCGGAATTGGTGTTGCGTTCCCAATTAGAGCTGGTCCGAGACCTGGGCTACCGGGCGCATCTGGACCTATGCCATCCGTACCATGGCACACGACACAAGTCTGGTTGAGAATTTCTCGACCGCGGGCCGGATCACCACCACTGACATCGTCATCAAGTAGCACTTGTGGAGGGGCAACGATCTCGTAAGCTATCGGGTCTGCCGGTGCATCCCCCGCTTGCTCTGCTAAAAAATTCTCCAGGGCTTGCCAATCCGCATCACCTGCGGTCCAAGCTGGCTGAGCGCCTTGCCATTGAGTTCGGCAAACATTGACGGCTTCAAGAAGTGTCCCTAGCTCGCCATTCTTAAAATTGGGGCGGTTAAAAGCGTTTCCAATTGCATGCCCGGGACGAGTCAGCCCATCAGGCGCTGGCTCCACAAGTGCGTGACATGTTGAACACGCAAAGGTGTTTCCATCCGATAGTGGCTGAGAATACAAAGCCTCTCCCGAGCCACCACCACCTCCTCCTCCATCATCATCTGACCCTCCCCCGCAGGCTGCTACCGAAAGCATTGATAGGGCGACGAGAATTTTTCTTCCATGCATTCTGTGGATTTTAGTGGGCTCACACCACGGCGCACAACTAATCAAGTCATTGATTTCATGGTTCTTGCTAATCAGTCTCGAGATGCTGAAAAAACTTCACTTCGTTTCGTAACTTGCTGAGACCTATGTCGTAGAATCCAACAGATGGCGATCAAAAATTTCTCCTATTCTCTTCTCGTTTTCAGCCTTTTAGGGGCATGCTCAGGCGAAGATTCTGCTTTGATCGACCCAGATGTCGTTGAAGGACAGCTGGGTTTTAGAGACTGCGACTCCACAAGCCCCAAGATAGGTCAAGTAGCAGCCCTTGATGGTGTTAACGGATATTCCATTGATGGTTCTGCCGAAATTATTGACGACTGCACAATCCGGATAAGCGGCCTGGTATCTCCCAGTCTCGGGATTCGTCTCTACGCATACGGAGGTCAGACGTTGTCCAACTTCGCGGGAAATGGAAGCGGTTTCTTCTTCCAACCAGAAGCATTCGATGTGGATGACCAGTCGGTAATCGCGACCCAGGGGCCACTTGATTTAGCAAATGACGGTGTACGAGGCGCTGGACCGCAGGTCGACCCATTTGCCGATGGCAACACTGACTTTTTAATCCAAATGAAACCCGGCAGAGATATTGAAGAGTTAGGGGCCCTAAGCATTTGGTGCGAACCGGCAACTCAGAACTTCGGCGAAGGTACTTTCCAGTAGGATAATCTCACACTCACTGGGAATTTTTTTTTTCCCAGGAGCGTTACCTTTCTCCCATAGAAAACGTATCATTTAGGTGATGCAAGCTAACAAACTGTTCTTTTCCTTCGCGTTTATTGGAGCTCTTGCTTTCGGAGCTTGCGCGTCAGATGAAAACCC
>CAYPIX010000035.1:28853-35729 GCA_964410875.1 uncultured Kofleriaceae bacterium | reverse complement strand
GTGTGTAACCAACCGTCACGAAGCGTTGCTGCAGTCGCCTCCGGGTTGTTTTCATAACCCGCCATCACAGTCGGGCCACGGGCGATGATTTCACCTACGCCGCTATCATCAGGCTCAAAGATCTTAACGTCAATTCCAGGAAGAGCTCTTCCAACGCTCCCCGGCACAGACTTTTCCTTTGGACGCTGCGCTGATATTACCGGTGACGCCTCGGTCATTCCATACCCTTCAAAGAGGTTGAACCCCAAGCCCCTGAAGGATTTCATGACGTCTGGCGAAAGAGCAGAACCACCGCTAATCATCACCCGGATCCGGCCGCCGAGTGCTCGGTGAATAGGGTAAAAGAGGCCCTTGCCTACGTGGACACCATAGGGTGCTCGGTCCCGAAGCGATCGATTCAAGTCAACAACGCCCTTAAAAGCTCTCTCAACGACAGGTCCCTGGTCAGCAAAACGCTTCAGGACTTTTCGGTGCAGCAACTGCCACAGAGCGGGCACACCGACCATAGCTGTCACCGGCTCGGACGCCAAAGCATCGCCAACCGACTCTGGTTTTACTTCGTCCAAATAGGTTATCTGTGAGCCGTGAACCATGGGCATCAAAAGCCCTGCTGAAAATTCAAAAGTGTGATGCAGCGGCAGTACCGACAAGAGAACATCGTGCCGGTACATTTGAAACAGCGAAGAGAGCTTGGCCGCCATGGCCGTAAAATTCTTATGGCTGAGCATCACGCCCTTCGGAGCACCGGTGGTCCCCGAAGTGTATATAAGAGATGCAACCGTATCGCCGCGCTTGGGTGGAACCACAGGTTTGTCGAGGGAAACGCCCGCTTCGAACACATCGTCAAACGTCGACACATTGATACCGTCTGCGACCGCGACAGAACGGAATGTCGAGATATCAGCATCGCTTCCGTCCGTCCTCGATTCAGCAACCAGTCGTTCTGCAACTCTCTCGGAAACCAAGAGTAAACTGGCAGAAGCTGCCGAAAACACGTTCTTGACCTCGGGCCAAGTAAGCTGAGAATCGACGGGAACAACGGTGGCCCCGACCTTGAGGATCCCGAAGTAAGAAATCCCCCACTCGGGCCGGTTTTCGCTCATCAAAAGGACGCGAGCACCCGGTTCAACGCCCTGTTTCTGCAACGCTCCAGCAACCTGGAGAGCCATAGTCTGAACACGACCATAGGTGTAAACCGCAGTATCGTCATTGCTATTCGATGGCAAGCGCCGCATGGCAACCCTGTGCCGGTTAAGTTTTGTTGTCGCATCGAAAAGCTCGAGCAAATCTTTGTAGGTGTAAACCGACTTAGGCTTGTGGCCAAACTCATCGTCGAGAATGGGGAACACCCATTTCTGCAGCCCTACGAAGTGCACATTTATCCACCAATCGCGCCAGTTGATAGATTCTGGATCCCAACGAAGAGACATCTTATCGCCCGGAGTCAACCGAGCGAAAAGGTCGCGAATATTATCGCATTGAAATGTGATGTCGTTATCGTGTGTGAAGGGAAAGAAGAGTTCTTGAAGGTCTTGAACTCTTCCAGTGAACTCCGTGACTCTCGAAAGCTCCTCCTTGGCCCTTTCTGCCAACGCCGTTACTCTTGGCGCGCCCCATTTTGGCAATTTCTCATCGATTTGCTTCGAAAGCCCAATGGCAATTTTCCGCAACCGAGGAGAACTGGTTCGCTCGAATTTATCCTTGGATACTGGCATGGTCTCCAGCCTCGCAAGAATGTTGTTCTTCAAGGGGCGCTCGCCACTCTTTGCTTTGTCTCTGAAGTGCTTGCGAATAGCGAGTCCCGATAGCTCCACAAGCCGTTGGCTCGTAACTGGGTTCGAGTCGCTTGAGCCCAAATGGTAGACCGGTTCGTGCTCGTCGCGCATAACCGCGGCCGTCGCCATGATCATCCCTGCCGCTACCATGTCTACAGGGATGACATCCAATGGCCGTCTTGCCGCCGTGATTTGGCGCTGACCTTTATAGGCAAGGTAAACCAATGGAGCCGTCGTATTGAAGCCTTCATTCCAGCCAGCAAACGGAAAACGAAGTGAGGATTCTACAACCGCGGGCCGTACAATAGTGGCCCTAACGTCAGGATCGCCGAGCACAATCTGTTCACCTAAAGACTTGGTATAGGTATAGGTATTGGTCCACCCCCAGTGATCGGCACGTTCCATACCGAGGCGGGTCAGTTCCTGGTGAACCCAGAGTTTCCGTTCACGAGCGACACCAATACGGAGAGTACCGTCTACGTCGGGATCACGCCGCTGGTCGGTGAGGCGTTTTGCCGCTAACTCTCGAAATTCTGATATGTGCTTTCTGTCTTTAGCGCGCGCTCTAATTTCCTCAATAAGGCGCTTGCAATCATCGATTTCGGCCGTGGCATCAAAGTCGTCGTCACGCAGTTCCTCTTTACGAGGAAAGTAGCCAATGACCGACTCGTTTTCCCATACTTTCCCATCGCGCCGACCGGCAACAAAGCAGGTCGACACATGAACTAGGCTGGCATTGAGTTTTTTTGCGATATCGACACAATGGCGCGCGCCAGTCGTGTTGATTCGAATTGCACTCTCCAGTGAAGGAGTGAACGTCACAAGTCCTGCGGAATTCACAATAGCGTCTATGCCGCCATCTTGTTCGAAGAGCGCGAAGTCTTCCTCGGTAAAATTGCACAAGGTTCGACCGATATCGCCAGCGACGGGAACCACTTTCTCCCGCATAAAGCTTTCATAGCCATCGCCCCAAATCTCGCGAACTGGTTCGAATGCTGGTGACGTCGCGATCTTGCCAAAAAACCTCTCCTCAGGCCGGGCCCCCGCACCAGGCCTTACTAGTGCGAAAATTTTGCCAACGGATGGATACTTTGTGAGCAACATCGAAAGCATCACTTTGCCTACAAAGCCGGTACAACCGATTACGAGAATCCGCTTGTCGCGAAGGGTGGCTTCGACATCAAGCTCTCCCTTTCCCGTGCCCTCGCGTTTCTCTGTTTGGACTCGCGTCACTGTACGTCCGTGATCACAATCGGTGGTTGATGCAACATGGTGATTTGAGCGCTACGACCAACCGTCGACTGAGCCATGGCAATCGCCTCTGCCATGGTGTCAGCGCGCTCCCACCCGAGCATTTGCGGAACTGTCGCGTTGTCGGCGCCAACAACTATCACACGACTACATTTTTCACGACCGCGCTGCCCCCAGTACCACATATAGAAAGGATGGGCTCCGTGATACGCGTGCCCTCGCCTGTACATTTCAACGTATGACGGATTATAGGCAAACTCATCCTGGTATTTCTGTTCGAGCGTGTATGCGTCGCGGGTCTCAGGCAGCAGCCGGTTGAAGAATTCGATATACGAAGGGTGATGTTCTGGGTCGAATTTATCCGAACAAGGGTGGGCGACAATCATCACGCCGCCGTCCCTGAGTAACGGCTTGTTTCGGTACATGTGATAGAAGTAGCCAAGAGCCATCACCTGAACAAGAAGTGGGTTTAGGGCTTTTGAATTGACGTTGTACGGCGAGATATAGGGGATTCCGGTTATCAGAATATCAGCCTGGCCTTCGACATCCACAGCGTACTGCTCATAGCTTTTGTCTAGCGTCTTTTTATGTGTGGGTTCAGTCGAACCTGCATAACAAGCGATAAGCTCATAGGCAGCCGGCACCCTCATAAACAGCTCTCGCCGCATTGGAAATGGCATCTTACTGAGAGTGAAACGCATCGCTTCAAACTTCAGCCGGTCGTTCTCAGTAAAGTCGTCCTCGTTTTTCATGAGGAAGTCCATGGGGCCTTTAAAGGCACGGTTGTTTAGAACTGTTTCGATGTGAAACACCTTTAAGTGCTCGTCGACAACGGCACCAATACGATCCACCGAGTGAGCTAGCGCGGAATTCTTCGGATCCATGAAAGAGTTAGAATCAACAATCGCCTTCGGGGTGTGATGCGCCTTTAAACTCTCGTACCCGCAAAGCCCAACCCCCATGGACTTATGACCACCATCCATGGGCACCAAGTTAATGTTTACATAAATACAAAGGTCAGAATCTGCAGCCCGCTTGTTGGTCTCCACTACTTCGCCGTGGCGAGTTTCCCCGAGTTTGATCATTCCGTCAGGATCACAAGCGTCGTGGTTGTAAAGCTGATCGGGCCAAAACGCGTTGAATACTTTGTCGCCAACCATGCGGCGAATTTCTTTTTCCGTGCAGCGCCTATGCAGCGATGTAGCAATGATGATGTGAATATCGTCAATCCCGTTGTCGGCGAGCATTTCGCAAACAATGTCGAGAATGGTTTCTCGAACATCTGGTCTCGTCATGGGCGGCAACGGCAGCGAGATATCATCGACAGCGATGGTTACTTTCATGCCCGGCTCGAGGAGCGCATGGAGCGGTGGGGAATCTTCGGGATGATTAATCGCGTAGCGGATGGCCGCTTTCGCATTCGGAACCCCCTGCATTGGGCGCTTCGCGTAGATGACTCGGGTGCCCACCGGCAGGTCTTCCAAAAGGAAGTTGGCGCCGGAAAATAGAATCCGAGGAGCCGAATCGGTGTCGATGGTGACAATGTGCTCGCGCCCGTCGCGCTGGTTGTTGGATTTGGTTCTCATCGAATTTCTCAGTTCAGCTTTAGGACCGGCCAGTCATAAGATCGAGCGACCTGACGCAGTCTCCTGTCGGGGTTACACGCGGTCGGACGGCCAACCACTGCGAGCATTGGGAAGTCTGAATAAGAATCTGAGTATGCCCACGAGTCGGTCAAATCGACTCCATTGGCACGCGCATAGTTCCGCATCAGCACAGGTTTCGTGGCCCCCCCTACAAAAGGTTTTGCCAATTTGCCAGTCGCATAACCGTCGTCGGTAAATTCGAGACGATTGGCGATTAGGTCATCAGTGCCTAAGTACTTTGCGAGGGGGCGAATCGTAAAATCGAGGGCTCCAGTGATGAGAACCTGACGACACCCTGCCCGACGAGACTCGGATATCAAGTCCTTCGCTCGGGGATACACCGCCGGCTGAATGACATCTTCAAAAAGTTCTTCGGCCAGAGTCTCTAAGCGATCCCGCGATTGCCCTGCGTACTTCCGATAGAAAAGCTCGTTGAACCATTTACGCGATACCTTGTCGGCTGCCCAAAAAAGAGGAACGGAAAGCGCTGTCGTGCTCGTCGTCCGAAACGAGTCAATAAGACTTGCTTGCCGTGCCGCGTAATAGGCGTAGGTATGCACCACGTTGATACTGATGAGCGTTCCGTCGACGTCATAGAAAGCGGCGGAATTCGCGTACTTCGGAGCTGTCATGGTGGCGAAGACCGTTAAGTACGTTACGTGGCTTACCCTGTCAATAAGCCCCTGATAGCAGTGCTTTGCCTTGGTTCATGAAAGAAAAGTTCGGGCGTACAAAATCCTCTGGCGTGAACGAGGCATTTCGACGATATTAGGCGAGCTATGCGTAAAGTCTGTCTGATAAGTGTACTGTGTTTAGTTGCTTCTGCGTGCGGCGGCGAGGAAGGCGGAAACCGCTTGGGCCCTGGGATTGCCCCTGGAACACCCAACCTGCCAGCATCCGACTTCACGGACAATGACGGAGACGGCTACACAGAGGCAGAAGGCGACTGTAATGACGCAGATCGTCGAACTCACCCCTTTGCGACCGACCCATGCGACGGTATCGACCAGAATTGCGATGGAGTACCGGACGAGCTCTACGACAATGACGGCGACGGCTGGACTAGCTGTGGTGGCGACTGTCGAGACAGCGATCCATTGAGTAATCCGAGACGCGCGGAAGTCGTAGACGGTATCGACAACGATTGTGACGGTCTCATCGATAACAACACGGATCAGTACGACGACGACCTCGATGGTTACTCAGAAGACCAAGGTGATTGCAACGACACTCCAAGTTTAGGCGGCGCGCTCATCGGACCCGACGCCATCGAGATGCAAGTGGATAGCAACGGCGACCCAGAGGGTATCGACAACGACTGCGATGGTCTTATCGACGAACCTCTAGAGCCTTGTGTCGTCCCAGAAAATGCTTCTGACGCGGTCAAGATGGCTGGATCTGTGGAAATCTGCGATCAACTCATAGGCGCTTTCTTCCCCGAATCAGCCGGAACGGATGAAAGGTCTCGCGAAATCATGCAGAGCTTCGGCAATGTTTACCTTCCGCAAAAAGGAAACGATTTCCTTGCTCTTTCTACAGGCATTGTAGCCCTGCCCGACGACGAAGATTTCGTTACTCCCAACTCTGGCTCTACCATGAACAACTCGGTAGACCATCCAGATCCGCAGGGCGCTATTGGTTGCAGCAGCGCCGACAACCCAACCGTGAACGACTACGCCGAAATAGACATGGTTCTCAAGGTGCCCGCGAACGCAAAGTCCTTCTCTTTTAGCTTCAATTTTATGTCGGGCGAGTTCCCCGAATATGTCTGCTCCAGTTTCGATGACACATTCCTTGCGCTACTAGAGTCTGAAGCATTCAGTGGAAACGTTTCATTTGATGCCATGGGCAACCGAGTATCTATTAACAACGGTTTTTTCGACGTCTGCGACCCAGACCTAAATGCCTCTTGCACTGGCGACGCCGATCTTCAAGGCACCGGGTACGAAGGCGACATCGGCGGCGGAACGGGCTGGCTTACGACCACCGCGCCCGTGGTTCCTGGTGAGAAAATCCGCCTACGGTTCATCGTCTTCGACGAAGGTGACTCTGTACTCGATTCGCTCGTACTCATCGACAATTTCCGCTGGGAACTCGACGAAATCGAATCTCCTATTACAGTTGACTAACGTCAAAGTGCCGCGGGCGCTTACAGTTGACTAACGTCAAAGTGCCGCGGGCGCTTACAGTTGACTAACGTCAAA
>CAYPIX010000035.1:0-28753 GCA_964410875.1 uncultured Kofleriaceae bacterium | reverse complement strand
GTGCCGCGGGCGCTTACAGTTGACTAACGTGAACGAGCCGCGGACGCTTCTTGTATAGCTAAAGGAAACGGTATCCGAGGCCGACGGCGAGCAAGTACACCCCAAGGATAATGTACAGTATGCCGTAGAGAAGATGACGTCGCGTATTAGTGGCAAAAAGACCCTTGGTTCGAAGACTGCGCACCTCTACCGGTTGCTTTCTGCGAAACACAAAGGAAACCCGGTAAAGGCCCCAGCCCAGAACCCAACAAGCAACCACGATGTATAGCCACTCAGGTATCGCCATGCCGGGCTTTTAGCACAGAACCCGCGTGGTCATTTACCTAGAGCGACCTCTCCTAAAAATTCCGCATAGCTATCCATTAGCCGCTTCGTTATCGGTCCAGGCGCCTTTGTTCCGATTGCCTTCCCGTCCACGTCACGAACCGGAACCACCCCGCGAATGGAGCTAGTAATGAAAACCTCGTCGGCATTCCGAATATCGTCAGGCCAAAGGGTCCCCTCCTTGGTGGAGACATTTACATCGTTTGCTAAACGAAGGACACGTTCTCGCGTGATGCCAGCCAACAAACCCACGTGAAGAGGCGGCGTCACAAGAACGCCCCCTTTGACGCAGAAGATATTCGAACTACTTCCCTCTGCGACTTGACCCTCGGCGTTACACATAAGGCACTCGTAAGCCCCGGCCCGCTTAGCCTCCTGGAGCGCCAAAATATTATTGAGGTAGTTCCCGGACTTCACACTCGGATCAACAGATTTTTTTGGCGTCCGTTGTACGCCGACAATCGCGATGCGTACCCCGTTCTCATAGGAGTCCTCTGGTGGCAACGTTAGATCCTTCACAATAACGATGAGATTTGAAGAGTCCGCCAACGCAGTGTCGAGTCCGACTTCTCCAGAACCTCGAGTGACGACGATCCTCACGTACGACTCAGGGTTTCCAGAGGCCTCGAGCGTATCCTCCACAGCTGAAATCAGCTCGGTCCGAGAAGGAATATCCAAAGCGAGAGCGTGGGCGGAACGACTCAGGCGGCCAAGATGAGCCAGGAGTTCAACAGGACGCCCCCCCGAGGTTCGCATTACCTCGTAAACACTGTCACCGTAAAGAAACCCTCGGTCAAAGACAGAAACTCGCGCATCCTCTTGGTCGCACACAGCTCCATTCAAGTGAACCTTTACCGTCATATTCGCAACTACACGACAACACCAACAAACTGTAAAGACGGCAAAAACAAAAACCCCGAGGAGCTACCTCAATGCCTGCTTGACAGCGCAACGCGACGCGATAGAGTCGGATGCTGAATTTAGGAGTGAGGCGTGCAGGATGAATACCAACTTGGAACCTAAGGTCGACCCGAAGCATTCAAACGGATCAAAAACGTTTGGCAATAAAGTAAAAAGCCGCCTCAAGCTCGTGCAAGAGCGTGGCAACAACGCTTGGTCTGAAGCCAGATCGCGAGTTTACAAGACTCGCAACATGGTAGACCGAGCGGTTGGGATACGTGAATTCACCGCGACACCGACCCAGATGCGCAACGCAATAGAGGAAGCCGTCGAACAAGCTTTCGAAAAAATCCGAACCGCGTTGGACATTCCTAGCCGCGACGATCTGCGCGATCTCTCCAACCGTCTCGATCAGCTCGACAAAAAACTCGCTTTGCTTCAAACCAAGCAACAAACAGCGACCCTAGACACGCTCACGGGGAAAAAGAACAAGACTGTCAAAGGCGTAAAGGCGACCGCAAAAAAAGCCGCTGCAAGTGCCGCTCGAAAAGTCACTCGTGCATCAAAGAGTAAAAAGACTGAGTCGGCCAAAAAAACCGCAAAGACGGTAAAAAAGGCGACAAAAAAAGCCGCGGACAAGGCCCCAAAGAAATCGGCTAAAAAGAAAACCACAAGTTCTCGCAAGCCGAGTTCGAGCGCACGCAAAACCAAATCGAAGACCAAAAAGTCTTAAAAACTAGTACGGTTACTAGCCAGCCTTAAAAGAACTCTGGGCACAGCCGCCCGCAGTCCTCTGCGTGTTACAATAATCCTACTTTGGATATCGTCCGCACGCGCTGCTCAGATATGGACGAGCTTGCATCGCTCTACCAGAACCGGTTTCCAACTGGCGGCATGTTTTGTCCGACAACCACCGAGCGCGAGCCAGGCCAAAGCGTGGTGGTTGAGCTTGTTGTTCCCAGCCTTCCCAATGCTGTTTTCATCCGAGGAATCGTGCGTTCCTGGCGGCCTGCTTTGCCAAGAAAACGCCAGCGCGCAGGTCTCATTGTGCAGTTCGAAGCCAAAGACAGGGCCAAAGTTGATTTTGTTTGGGACACGGTGGTTGGTCAGCGCAAAGATACCCATAGACGTACACATCCAAGAATTCCGGTCGACCTAACGGCAAGTTTTACGCTCGCTGACTCCACGGAAACAACGCCTACGCAATTGGTAGAGTTGAGCGAAAAGGGCGCGCTACTTTCCACGACAGCCTCCTTGCCACTGGATCAGAGCCTAATGCTGTCGATAGGGCTTCCAGGTTCCGCGAAACCGGTTCAACTAGCAGCGAAGGTCGTGTACCAAACACCAACGGGACAAACTGGAGTTACCTTTGTCTCTCGCGGGCCGACAGGCGACAAAAGACTTCGTGAACTGGTAAAGAGAGTTAGATGTTTGTGAAACGCAAAAGGCGCCGCCGCCGAAGCCAATCGGAAGGCGAACTGCGCCCAGCGGGTAAGTTCTTTCCTGCGGTGTTTACCAAGCGTGGTGTGAAGACCGAGCTGCGAGCTCACAAGATCGTGGTTGCGTGGACCGACCTGGTGGGAGAGAAAATCGCATCCCACTGTGTTCCCGACGGTCTCGACAACGGGACTCTATGGGTGCGAGTCGAAAATTCGGCCTGGATGCACCAGCTGTCGTTCATATCAGCTGATATTCTCGCCCAGGCAAATAAAAAGCTCGGCGACCCGCCCATGGTCAAAGAGATTAAATTTCATTTGGGTCGGCGCCGCGGAAGTGCAAATGATCCTCTTTCTTCGGCTTATAAGATCCGCCGCGTTGCCAGAAGAGAGCGCCCTCTTCCGCCGCCAGCTGATGGTGAAAAGTTGGAAGCTATCTCGCAGGAAACTGCCCAGGTTACCGACAAAGAGCTACGCGAAATCATCCTCGATACTCGCAGGCGCTTAAGTCTCTAGAAAACTACGCCGCGTCAATGCTGCGTCGAAGCTCTGCGACGAACGCAGCAGCTCTGTCTGCGGCACCATCAGGATTACCATCGGCAATTTTCTCAATCAGTGCAGAGCCGACCACGACGCCGTCAACGGAAGGACGTAGTCGGGCTGCGTCTTCTCCTGTCTTGATCCCAAAGCCCACACAAACCGGGGCCGCGCAATCTTTCCGAATCCTTGCAATGCGCTCACTTCCACCCGCGGCCCCTTGAAAAGCAGACCCAGTTATTCCGGTCCGTGAAATGTAATAGATAAACGGGGCCTGGGTTTTCTTAACCGCAGCGAGTCGCTCATCTGTAGAAGTTGGGGCCACGAGGGGGATAACGTCGAGACCTTGCTTGGACAAAGGGCCGTGCAACTCGGCGATCTCGTCAACGGGCAAATCAACGGTGAGAACGGCGTCAACACCGACCTCACTTGCTCGTTTCGAAAAAGGACCCACCCCCATGACAAAAATGGGGTTGTAGTAGCCAAATAAGACTATTGGCACATCGACACCAGACTTCCGAAGTGCCCCCACCCCTTGGAGAGCAGAGCTTAGACCCGCCCCAGAGGCAATTGCCCTTTGCATGGCAGCTTGAATCACTGGCCCATCCGCATTCGGATCGGAAAACGGCACTCCCAACTCAACGACATCAGCGCCCGCTTGAGCCACACGGGAAACAATTTCCAGAGAAACTTCGGGCGTCGGATCGCCAAACGTTAAGTACACCACCAAGGCGCACCGTTTTTCGTCCGTGAGTTGTTTGAATTTTTCTCGGAGCCTGGTCACTTCTTTTTCCCCAAGGCATCCTTGACAGTAATCATGTCTTTGTCACCTCGACCAGAAAGGCAAAGCAAAACCGTGCCACCTTTGTGTTTGGCCGCAATTTCTTCCAAAGCAGCTACAGCATGCGCGGTCTCAAGTGCGCATAGAATGCCTTCGGCTCGAGCCAATCTTTGCAGCGCGGAAAGGGCTTCCTCGTCGGTGCGGCTTAAATAGGTAACCCGACCGGAGTCTTTCCAAAACGCATGTTCGGGTCCAACCCCTGGGTAGTCCAGGCCGGCGCTAATCGAGTGGGCCTCGTCTATCTGCCCTTGTTCGCTACAGAGAACATATGATTTTGAACCATGGAGTACACCAACACGACCGCAACTAAGAGTCGCCGCGTGTTTATTCGTTGCCGTGCCATGTCCCGAGGCTTCTACTCCGTACAGTTTCACTTCTTCGTCATCTTCAAACGGTGAAAACATACCGGCTGCATTCGACCCGCCGCCAACACACGCAACGACAGCGTCCGGCAGGCAGCCCGAAGCACTCTTTAGCTGTTCTTTGCTTTCGCTTCCAATGACAGACTGAAAGTCTCGAACCATCAATGGATAAGGATGGGGTCCCGCAGCAGATCCGATCAAATAGTACGTATCTGCGACGTTGGTTACCCAATCCCTAAGGGCTTCATTCATTGCATCTTTAAGAGTCCGCGATCCAGATTCGACAGGCACCACCCGGGCGCCAAGAAGTTCCATACGGAACACGTTGAGCGATTGACGCTCGACGTCTTCAGCCCCCATGTACACATCACAAGGAAAGCCCATTAGCGCTGCAACTGTAGCCGTGGCCACTCCATGTTGCCCGGCGCCCGTTTCTGCAATAAGCCGCGTCTTGCCCATCTTTTTCGCCAAGAGAGCCTGGCCTATGCAGTTATTGATCTTGTGTGCCCCAGTATGGTTGAGATCTTCTCGTTTCAGAAAGATTTGTGCCGAGAGTTCTTTGGAAAGCGTTGGTGCAAAAGTGAGCAACGAAGGGCGACCGACGTAGTCCTTGAGGAGCGCCGCGAACTCAGACTGGAAAGCAACGTCCCCCGCCAATTTACCGTAGGCGTTCGCGAGCTCTGTAATGGCAGGCATTAGTGTTTCGGCAACGTACTGCCCGCCGTATTGGCCAAATCTACCCTGCATCTGCGTTCCGAACCCTATCAATAAATACCTGCACCCGAGCCAAGTCTTTCACTCCTGGCTCCGATTCTACACCGCTAGCCACATCAACACCGTAAGGACCCACGGCATGAATTGCCTGAGCCACATTGTCTGGGGTCAAACCACCGGCCAAGAGCGTCTTTTTTCGGTTCTCAACCAATTTTTTCGCGAGATTCCAGTTTGCCTCTATGCCGCTGCCTCCATAGTTTTCAGCGACTGCATCAACAAGCAGCATAGGCGCCGGAGAGAGCTCGGCATGGGCCACTTCTTCTAGGCCCGTCAGTCGCACTGCTCTTATACACTGGGCGCCAAAGCGACGTACCGCGGCATCATCTTCGTCTCCATGAAGCTGTGCCCAATCAATCACGCCTTCTTTGAGGAGTCCTGCAATCCAGTCCGAATCCTGATTGACGAAGACCCCCACGACCGCTGCGCCAGCGGACCGAGCACTAGCCGCCACGGCTTTTCCAAGTTCTAAAGAAACACTACGCGGCGATTTGGGCCAGAAATTCACCCCTATCCAATCCGCCCCTATCTCGGCGATCCGCTCCGCTTGTTCGGGCCTGGTTATCCCGCAAACCTTGACCTTAGTCATGAGCGCCCCAATAGGCCTTTAAGCGCTTGGCCAGGGGAGCTAGCACGCATAAGCGACTCGCCTACCAAAACAGCATCGGCTCCAGACTCGCGCATATACTGCAGATCCTCACGGGTGCGTATACCGCTCTCACCAACAAGGACTACGTCCTCGGAAACTCTTTTCCTTAGTTTTGCGGTAAGGCTGGTGTCCACCTTAAATGTCTTTAGGTCCCTGTGGTTCACTCCAATGATAGTAGGGCTAACCTTAGCGGCTCTCTCGGCTTCCGCCTCGCTGTGCACTTCTACCAGTGCATCCATACCAAGTGCCGTGGCCGCTTGATACATGTCGAGAAGTAGACTGTCGTCGAGAGCCGTCACTATCAAAAGGACGGCATCAGCAGCGTTAGCTCTTGCTTCCACTACCTGATAAGGATCTATCAAGAAGTCCTTGCGAAGGACTGGAATGTCGACCACCCCACGAACCCGGGAAAGAAAATCAAGGTGACCGTCAAAAAATGACTCGTCTGTAAGAACAGACACAGCGGCAGCTCCACCCTCCTGGTACTGAGCGGCTATCTCTTCCGGAACGGCCCCTTCTCGAATCGGCCCAGCTGATGGGGATGCCCTCTTTACCTCTGCCAGGACTCTGACTGGTTCTCCCTTAGGGCGCTTAAGAGCCGAGGCAAGTGAACGAGCTGCCGGCACTAATGCAGCTTTTTTTACTAGCGACGACTCTGGGACCTCGCGGCGACGTTGCTCCAGTTCACCCCGCTTGACCGAAAGGATTTTTGCTAAAATGGTCACGCCTGACTGAGTTCCACCCATTTCGTCAAGGTAGTAGCTGCGGCGCCTGAATCAATCGCGTTCTGAGCCCGCTCCGCTCCATCCTTAAAATCTTTTGCAATGCCGGCGGCAACCAGAGCCACTGATGATTCCAAGACAACAGCATTCCGAACAGCACCAGCCTCCCCGGCCAAAACCCGATGGGTGATTTCAGCATTTTCCTTCGCATCTCCGCCCGCCAGGCCCGCTGGATCGCACTCTTTAAGCCCAAAGTCCTTCGGTGAGACCTCAAAGCTGGTCACACTGTTTTTGTCGCTATTCCACTCGGCAACCGTTGTCTTTCCCTGCACGGAAATCTCGTCCAGACCATCTCCCCCGTGAACAACGTAGGCGCGTTTCGCCCCCAAGGCCCCAAGGGCCTCAGCAACTGGAGCGCACCAAGTCTTGGCAAACACCCCCACTACCTGGTTTTTCACCCCAGCGGGATTGGTAAGCGGACCGAGCAAATTGAACATTGTGCGGACCCCAAGCTCCTTTCTTGGGCCGGCTGCATGTTTGGTTGCTGCATGAAAGGCAGGCGCAAACAAGAAACCAATATTCACCTCTTTCATACAACGCTCGATGGTCGCCACATCTGCCACAATATTCACGCCTAACACTTCAAGAACATCAGCAGAGCCCGACTTCGATGACGAGGCCCGGTTACCGTGTTTGGCGACGGTGGCCCCAGCGGCAGCTGTTACAATGGCGGAAACCGTCGAGATATTTGCCGTGCCGGCGCCGTCACCACCCGTGCCACAAGTATCAACAGCGCTGTCACTGTTGGGACATTGAATCCTTGTTGCTTTGGCTCGCATAGCAGCGGCAGCTCCCGCAATTTCCTCGGAAGTTTCTCCCTTCGCACGTAGCGCGATAAGAAAACCGCCAATCTGCGCTGGCGTAGCCTCACCGGCCATGATGGAAGCAAAGACACGAGAGACTTCGTCCCTGGCAAGAGAACGACCAGCAACCAAAGCGCCTATGGCCTCCTTAATCGTCAACCTGTTGGCTCCGCCAACGAGATAAAATTCTTCAGCAGCGCTAAACCATCGGGAGTCATTATGGACTCGGGATGGAACTGCACGCCCTCCACCGGTGTCTTGGTTGCCGCATATCCCCGATGACGAATTCCCATAATTTCGTCGTTCCAGGTCTTAGCCGTCACCTCAAGTGTGTCGGGAAGGCTTGCGGGATCGACAGTCAAAGAATGATACCGCGTGGCAGACATCGGGTTTTCGAGGCCAGCAAACAGCCCGGCCTCCTCATGGAAGATTTTTGAAATCTTCCCGTGCATCACCTTCTCGGCGCGAACAATTTCCGCCCCGAAGACCTGAGCTATAGATTGATGGCCAAGACAGACGCCAAGAATAGGAACCTTCCCGGCAAACTCCCGAACCACCTCCATAGAGATTCCAGCTTCGTTCGGCGTACAAGGGCCCGGCGAAAGAACAATGTGCTCAGGAGACAGTTCGGAGATACCGGCAACGGTGATGGCATCATTACGCTCTACGCGAACGTCCTGCCCCAACTCCCCCAGGTACTGGGCTAAGTTATAGGTAAAAGAATCATAGTTATCTATAAGCAATAACATAACTATTCCTTTGACGGTGCGGCCTTCCCGTCCTTTGCCATCTGCACCGCTCGAAACACACCTCGAGCCTTGTTTAGGGTTTCCTCGTATTCCATTTTAGGATCGGAGTCAGCGACGATACCCGCTCCCGCCTGTACGTGAATTTCGTCTCCAACCGTCAAGAGCGTTCGGATAGCGATAGCAAGGTCCATATTTCCCGAATAGGAAACGTAGCCAACTGCCCCGCCATAGATCCCTCGCCTGTCGGGCTCAAGCTCGTCGATGACTTCCATAGCTCTAATCTTAGGCGCACCCGTAAGCGTTCCCGCTGGGAAGGCGGCCTTGAGCACGTCGTGCCAGCTCAAGCCCTCACGAAGCGTACCCCGTACATGAGACACCATATGCATCACATGAGAATAGCGCTCGATCCCCATCACTTCCGTAACCTCGACTGAGCCTGTTTTCGCGACTCGACCGACGTCATTTCGTCCCAAGTCAATCAGCATTAAGTGTTCGGCGCACTCCTTCTCATCGCATGACAACTCAGTGGCCAGGAGCTCGTCAGTGGCTTCACTGCGCCCGCGCGGTCGCGTTCCCGCAATAGGCCGAACCTCAACAAGATCACCGTCACAGCGAACAAGGGTCTCCGGTGAAGCTCCCGTAACTCGAGCCGCAGGGAACTCTAGGTGAAACATATAGGGCGATGGATTGACCACCCGCAACGCCCGGTACACATCAAACGGGTCCACGCCTTCGCGATCCACAGTAAACCGCTGGGAAATCACGCTCTGAAACGTGTCCCCAGCTAAAATGTACTCTTTCATTTTGCCCACAGCCGACTCAAACGTCGCCCTGTCGAAAGAAGAGCGCGGTGCCTCTCCTCCGCCGAAACGCATTTTTTCCTCTGCGTCGGTACCCGGCAACTGAGTCCTGGGTGCAGGCGGGGGCAAGATTGACAGCGGCGGACTGGGTGCACGCAGTTTCTCCACCACTTTTTCGATTCGCGAGACCGCCGCATTATAAGCAGCCTCTGCTTTTTCAGGCCGCGGCACGTAAGGGGTCGCAACCACCTTTAAGGTCTGGCGGAGATTGTCAAAAATCACCACTGTATCGGTTAGAACCATACAAAGATCTGGAACCCCAAGTTTGTCTTCAGTACTGGCGGGGAGGTTCTCAAACGAGCGGACCACGTCGTACCCGACCCAGCCCACAGCTCCGCCCCAGAAACGAGGCAGCCCCTCAACCGGAACAGGACAGAATTCTCCCATCACGGTGGCAAGAGCCTCGGTAGGAACCGGCGCATCCCACGATGCTTTCCGATCTTTTCCCGTTCCATCTACGTCGTACCAAACCACGTCTGCCTGGCCGTTCTTGCAAGTGAGAACCGCGCGGGGAGCAACTCCTATAAATGAGTAGGACGCCCACTTCTCGCCGCCGACCACCGATTCTAGAAGAAAGGAATACTCACCCCGGCCAAGCTTGCGATAGGCAGAGACCGGCGTTTCGTCATCAGCGAGAATTTCGCGATAAACTGGAATGACATTCCCGGTCTGGGTCGCTTTAACGAAGTCTTTTAGTGGGGGGGTATGGCCCAAAGCGGGGCGAGAATGGCACATCGTCCCATCTCTGGTCGACAAGTCCCGCGCATAAGGGCATCCTTGCGGCGATGAAATCTGCTCTCGCCAGCCAAGACGCCGAACTTTTCCGTCTCCTTAGCTCTGAAGAAGAAAGACAGCGAAACACCCTCAGGCTCATCGCCTCGGAGAACTATGTATCGAAAGCGGTGCTGGAAGCCACCGGTTCCGTGTTCACCAACAAATACTCTGAAGGCTATGCGAATAAACGCTACTACCAAGGACAGGCGAACGTAGACGTAATTGAAACCATGGCAATCGATCGAGCCAAGGCGCTTTTCGAGGTCGACCATGCCAATGTACAGCCGTACTCGGGGTCGCCGGCTAACCTCGGCATCTATCTGGCTTTCTGCAAACCAGGCGATACCGTCATGGGCTTGGGACTGCCTGCAGGCGGACACCTGACTCACGGTTGGAACGTTTCCATCAGCGGAAAATTCTTTCGCCCTGTTCACTACGGAGTCCGCAAAGACACGGGCCGCGTTGACATGGACGAGGTGCGCGACATCGCAAAGAAGGAGCGCCCGCGAATACTTTGGGCCGGCGGGACCGCTGTTCCGCGAACCGTCGACTTCCCTGCCTTCGCAGAGATTGCCCGTGAAGTCGATGCCGTCTTCGTCGCCGACATTGCTCATATCTCTGGCCTTGTAGCTGGCGGCGCCCATCCATCGCCAAACCAGGTCGCCGACGTGATCTCAACGACCACTCACAAAACCTTGCGAGGGCCACGGGGCGGCATGCTGATGTGCAAGGAAGCTCACAAAAAGGCTATCGACAGGGCCATTTTTCCAGGGCTTCAGGGAGGACCGCATAATCACACGACCCTTGCCTTGGCAGTGGCCCTTGGCGAGGCCAACACACAAGTTTTCAAAGACTACGCCCACCAAATCGTGGCGAACTCGAAATCCCTCGCAACCGCAATGCTCGAGAAGGGTTTCGACTTAGTCTCCGGCGGCAGTGACAATCATCTGATCCTCTGCGATCTCACCAATAAGAACGTCCCGGGTAAAAAAGCTGCCCAGGCCCTCGAGCGAGCAGGCATTGTACTTAATTACAACAGTGTGCCATTCGATCCACGCAAGCCCTTTGACCCATCCGGCATCCGTATTGGTACCGCCGCTATCACAAGCCGAGGAATGAAAGAGCCGGAAATGAAAAAGCTGGCTGACTGGATGGCCCAGGTCGTTGAGTCTCCCGAAAACGACTCTTTGCAAGCATCGATCGCGAAAGAAGTTGCAGAACTATGCTCCGGCTTCCCGGCCCCTGGCCTGGCAACCAGCTAGCCAAGCATCATTTTTTCGTCTTTCTTGAGAACCATTTAGGGACCCGGGGGCGACATCTCTATTGAAGAGCCCGAGTGAAAGAGTCGGAAAATCAGAGTAGCATCTCTTTGGGGCGCCAAATTGAGTGCAGGTTTGCGGAACCGTCAATGGGCCAGTCCTGCCAGGACGTTACCGGTGCTGTTAGATGGACAATAGCCGCCGTTGGTAGCACTTCGTATGTGCCTGACAATAATTCTAGAAATTCCTCGAGTCCTGGATTGTGGCCGACGAGCATCGCGCGATTCACATCGTCGCTAAGACGACGCAGCTCTTTCAAGTAGACCTTTGGACTTGCGTGATAGAGCTCGGAGCGCTCAATCGTCTCCCCATTGTAGTCCGAAGACATGGCCACTTTTTTCGCGGTCTTTCTCGCTCTTTTTGCTGTCGAGGTGACAATTACCTCGGGTACGAGCCGATACTCCGAGAGCAGCGCCCCCATCCTCGGAGCGTCTCTCTTTCCCCGCTTATTTAATGGCCTATCATGGTCATCAAGACCGTCATCCTTCCAGGAAGACTTTGCGTGACGAAGCAGCAGGAGCGTTTTCATGTCTACTGTCGCAACTTCCCGGGGTCTGGGAGCTCACCATCCGCCGGTGGGAAATTGAAATACCAGAAAGTATAACCGTCGCGACCATTTCGTTGTTCTGCCGGCACCTTTTTCGCATAGCCAGACAACTTAAAGCCAACCGAAATTGACGTTCCGCGAAAGCCAACCGTGTTGACGCCTCGAGCGGAAATCAAAGCGAGAGGAGTCTCAAAGAACCGTGCATCCAAATTGCGGTTGGTGTTTCGAGAAGCAAAACGCGTTCCGGGTAGGCGAATCACGACTTTCTCGCCAGAAACTTCTTGCGACGCAGCAGCAGAGCCACAAATTTGTACAAAAACTCTGGCACCGCCTGATTCACTTGGCTTGAACCCAAGCCAGGTAACTGTAGCCCCCGTTGGTTTCGGCTTACATTGCCGTTGCTTCAATTTCTGTTTAGCCGGATCGACGCCACCGTATTTGTTATCGGCCCACCCTAGTTCACACGTGGCCACAACCAAGATGCCCAAAACGGCAAGGCAGCCAGCGATATGGCGGGAAAACATTCTCGAATCGTACGACGACTCCTTTTCCAGGTAAACCGTAAGGATTGGCTAAACCGAAGGGGGATCCTGGAGCCCATCGGCGTCTCGCCCAATCAAGAAACCGCGAATTTCCCCAACCAGATGCAGGGACCCAAACACCAAAACCGTTCCAGAGGCGCCGACTTTTTCTTTCGCTTTAGCCAAGGCACTCCGCGCACAGCCGACGACATCCCCCTTCCCTGCTGAACGGGCCAGATCTTCAGGCGGCAGAGCAGAATCCACAGCCGCTCGAGTCCAGATGACGTCATCTAGCACTTCGAGAACAGGCGCGAGCACCTTTGCTTCTCGGCGACCGGACAACCCGCACACCGCAGCCACCGGTTTCGTAAGAGATGAAACCATGTCTGCGAGTGCCTCAGCGCCGTGGAGATTGTGCGCCGAGTCCAGAACGACATTGCCAATTTTTTCGAAACGCCCAGGAATTGCCGTGTCCGCGCAAATGGACGTCATATTGTCTGGACTTATTGAAAGGCCTAGTCGAGCCAACATTCGAACGGCAGCTTGGGCCGTAGCAGCATTGCTGTCTTGGTAGCGAGGGTGACTTGGCAACCGGGTTTGGTCGCCATTTCCCACCACTGAGAGTTTTCGCAACCCAGCCTCGTTCGCATATTGCAGCAGCCACTTTTTCCCTTCGGCTCTGCCGGAGTCCCCAACCACCCCCAAACCTCCGCGTCTGAAGATCGCTGCCTTTTCGCGAGCGATTTGTGAAAGTTCGGTCCCCAAAACGTTTTCGTGGTCACGGGCGACACCGGTCACAACCGCGATGTCATTGCCTATAGCGGTTGTCGCATCTCCTCGGCCTCCGAGCCCAACCTCAAAAATGGCCACTGCGACTTGTCCTTTTTCAAAAAGTCGCACGCCCATTAGAGTGCAGATCTCAAAAAATGTGAGGTTACCCTCTGAGTCTGAGCTAGTTACCGCCCTGTGCGCATCGACTATCGCGCTCTCGCTCACTTCCTTTGCGCCCACACGGAAGCGCTCAGAAAAATGGCTTAGGTGCGGTGAAGAAAACAATCCGGTTCGAACACCAGAGCAGGTCAATATCGCCTCTACGAAACGTGCAGTGGACCCTTTCCCGTTCGTGCCACCAATTTGGATGACATAGGGAAAGTGTTTTTGTGGAGAGCCCAGCCTAGCCAATCCCCGGTGAACACGGCCCAGATCAAGTTTGGCCCCAAATCGCCTACGGCCGAAAAGATCGCGAATAACACGATCGT
The DNA here is from genome assembly GCA_964410875.1 of uncultured Kofleriaceae bacterium. GTDB lineage: Bacteria > Myxococcota_A > Polyangia > Haliangiales > Haliangiaceae > CAYPIX01. Next base: position 15,319 of record CAYPIX010000035.1, on the reverse strand, counting down.
AGCCATCGCCTGGACCACTCACGCACGTTTACCAGAACCGTTTTTCTGCTCAGCTCCGAACCAACGGAGAACTCTACCCAAACTAGATTTCAATTCGGTTCGTTTAACAATCAGGTCAACCATCCCGTGCTCGAGCAAAAACTCTGACCGCTGAAACCCAGAAGGCAACTGCTGACCAATCGTCTGCTCGATCACGCGTGGCCCGGCAAAGCCGATAAGAGCGTTTGGCTCGGTCAGAATCACATCGCCCTGCATCGCGAACGAAGCCGCCACACCTCCAGTTGTTGGGTGAAGGAGAACGGAGATATAGGGAATACCCGCGTCACGAAGTCGAGCGCGAGCGGATGACGTCTTGGCCATCTGCATTAGGGACAGAACGCCTTCTTGCATTCTTGCTCCTCCGGATGCAGAAAAAACGATTGCGGGTCGTTTGCGCTCGAGGGCCCGTTCAAGTTGCCGGGTTATCTTTTCACCGACCACCGATCCCATCGATCCGCCCATAAATTCGAATACAAAGAAACCAACCTCTACAGGGATGCCTTCAATAGTGGCTGAGCCCGACAGAAAGGCATCGGCCGGGCCAGACTTGGCAGACGCCTTTTTGAGCGAATCCTTGTACCTTTTCTCGTCGACTCGGAAATCCAGGGGATCACTGCTAGTCATCCCGGCGTCCTCTTCCACCAAACTCTCGGGGTCTAGGGTCAGGGCAATCCGAGCCCGGGTAGGCAGGCGTCCGTGATGTCCACAGGAGACACAAACCCTTAAATTTGCGTCAAAGTCCGATTCCAGTAGAGAGGACCCGCAGCCGTCACATTTGACCCAGACCCCCTTCGGAACCGACTTTTTCTCTTCATTCTGAAGGCCCTTTGCCCTGGACCACCAAGCCATTTGGGACCTTTACCTTGAACTACCTAGGTCGTGCAAGTCGGGCGTTTTATGGGCTTATTTTACTTCCCAGTTCCTCGCAATTCTGCTATTCAAAACTCAGTACTTTTATCCATTTAGCAACACTTGGGAGGTCTCAGATGAGCTCCGTGTTGATTGTCGACGAGATAACAACAGACCGTGAAGAACTTGCCCGTGCTTTAGACGCGGAAGGATTTAGTGTAGTTCAGTCCGACTCCGCTTCCGCAGCGGTGCGCGACATCTGGGAAGGTTCCTTCCTTGTCGTGTTTGTCGCATCCATATTGAGCGACACGGACCCGAACCAACTGGCCAAACAACTCCAGCAAATGGCTCCTGAGATTGAGACGGTTATTCACTCGAAGAACGACCAAGCTTCTCGGCTGGTGCGCAAAGCCGTAGCGATCCGTGACGGATTAGCGGCTTAGCCACTTTCGAATTGTTGCGGGGCCTGATGACGAAACTCCCTTTCGCGATTTCCCTGTGCGCTCTTGTTGGCTGCGGCGGAATTCCGTCCACAACGCAGAAGCACAAGGTAGCGCAACGAACCGTTGCACTTCACGTAAAAAACGGAACGGGCGTGAAGGCGTTGGGAAGAGGCGCCCTCGTCACCTGGTGGAGAACCGCCGATGACTCAGACGATCCCGTTGAGCGTTTCGTTTCCGATCTAAGTCGCACCACGGTAACTCCTGTATCGGATTTTTCTCGGAACGGCATACAAGTCACGCTTGAGGTTCCACCCGACGCAACAGGCATTCGTGTTCTTTTTGACAACCAAGGCGTTTTCTTGCCGGCATATCTAGGGCGTGAACACCTTCCCGGAGCAGACGTGCCTCTCGTCGAAACTGCCTTAGGAAGTAACGCGCTAGACGTAGCATTGTCTCTCTCAAAAAAAGAAAGAAACAAAGAGCTCTGCACTGCACCTGGGCTCCAGCGAATCCCGGTTGAGCTCCCAAGTGCCGCTGACGCAACCAATTCCGCTAGGTTCTTATGCGCTCGCGTCCCACAGAGTTCCAAAGAACACCCGAACAAGCGCTACCCTGTCTTATACCTTCTTCCTGGCCTGGGCTCCCACGGAGCTCAGTATCTCGAAGGCAAGAACGCAATTGGCAAAGCGATCGACGACGCTGGGTTAGAACTTATTGCTGTCGGTGTAGATACCAGCACAAAAACAGGAAGCGCTTACTTCACCAACCATCGGCACGGCGGGCAATGGCTGGATGCTTTTGAAAACGTCGTCCAAGCCGTTGAGAGCAACCTCCCAGCAAAAACCAACTCCGCCTGTCGATACCTGATGGGACAATCAACTGGAGGATTTAACTCGGTCTACCTCAGTTTAACGAAACCCGAGTACTTTGGCGGAGTCGTTTCCTCAGCGCCTGATGGGCTCGACTTAGCCCATTGGCTGGCAACACCTAGCGGTACCCATTTGAAACCGAGATGGCGGGATTGGAACAACCTTGAAATTGGTTTGGCTGAAGCAAGATTCCCCAATTTTGGGCAGTTCATAAGCTACGCGCTGAGCTGGTCGCCTCAGGAAAACAACCCTCCGGCCATGGTGGCGGACCGCAAGGGCAGACTCCACCAAGAAATCTGGTCGGCATGGCTAGAACACAGCCCCATCAATTTACTTTCGGAGCCAAAGAAGCGGGGCATTTTCAAACAGCACTTGGCAGACAAATTGTTCGTTATCATCGGCCGCAATGACGAGTTCGGCCTTTACCCTCCGGCAAAACAGTTCAGCAGGAAATTGCGATCAATGGAAATTCCTCACGAATTTGTAACCACGGAGGACGGCCACGGGGGTCAACACGGGCGATTCAAGCGTGGCCTTGAATTTCTAAAAGCCAAACCCTGTCTAAAACCGGGGCGATCCGACTAGTCTATCTAGTCGTTGAGTAGCGGAGAATTTGGTAGAAAGCCCTGCCGGTCGTGCGAAGAGATTCACGAAGGGCTCGTTTTCTGAGACGCAAGGCGGGCCAACCAGAGACTGGAACTTCGACGACATGGAGCCCAAAAGCCAGAGCCTTCACGATCATTTCCACATTCCATGCTTCACCATCCTCACCCAAACTAAGAGCAACCAGGGCGGGAAAGCGAATCGCGCGAAAAGGCCCGATGTCATCGAGTCGATGGCGATAAACGAGCGATATGGCTCGACGGGACAAACGAACATAGCCTCGTTCGGGCGCCCCCTTCTCTCTCGCCCCGAGAACCAACTCCGCGTTGTCATCTACAATAGGGGAAATAAGCCGACTGAGATCTTGAACGTCGACCGTCTGATCAGGCGGCAAGAAAACCACCGCACTTGGCGGGGTCGGTAGCGCCTCTAAATGCGCTAACGCACGCTTGCATGCAGCGCCGTACCCTCCTCGAGATTGGCGCAGAACCACAGCGCCTGCATCACGGCCTACCTGCGCGGTACTGTCTCGTGAGCCGTACGCAACGACTATAACCGACCGAAAAAAGCGGGTTGGCAGGGACGCAATCAGGGGCCCGAGAAGACTGGCGCAGTTCTGCGCAGGGATGACGACATCCACCACTGCTTCTGTGTTCGCATTCTTCTCCACAACCCTAGTTGGACGATAACATAGGCTTGACCCCGAGAGCCCAAGAGCGGACTCTCGCCGCAAATGACCATCCGCTACAAAGACGCAGGGGTAGATATCGAGGCCGGTGCGGCCTTGGTTGAGCGAATAAAGCCCCTGGTTCGTTCGACCAGAAGACCGGAAGTCATGTCAACACTGGGAGCTTTCGCCGGTGCCTGTCAGATTCCGCCTGGCTACAGAGAGCCTATACTAATCAGCGGAACCGACGGGGTTGGCACCAAACTGAAAACGGCCTTTGCAACCAACAAACACAGCACCGTCGGCATTGATCTTGTGGCCATGTGCGTAAATGACGTCATCGTCACCGGCGCTGAACCGCTCTTTTTTCTGGATTACTTCGCAACCGGTGGCCTTTCAGTTGATGTCGCAGAATCTGTGGTAGCGGGAATCGCCAAAGGGTGCCGACAAGCTGGCTGTGCCCTAGTGGGCGGCGAAACAGCGGAACTTCCCGGTATGTACCAGGATGGTGAATACGACCTCGCTGGATTTTGTGTGGGTGTCGTGGAGCGCGAAAAGATGATCTCTCCAACCTCCGTCGTTGCTGGCGACATAATTATTGGAATCGCATCTAGCGGGCTTCACTCGAACGGCCATTCGCTCGCCCGAAAAGCAACACTGGAAGTTCTCGACCTGGATTTCAATGCGACTCCCAAAGAACTAAAAGGCCAGACTTTGGGTGACGCGTTACTCGAGCCAACCCGCATCTACGCCAATGCTGTCAAAGCCCTCCTAAGTGCAGACATAGAGGTCCACTCTCTTTGTCACATCACCGGAGGCGGCCTGATTGAAAACCCACCAAGAATGCTCCCTGACAACCTCGCAGCACGTATCCAAGTTGGTGCGTTACCCGTGCCTCCTATCTTCCCTTTTCTGGCCTCCGCGGGAATCGAGAAACGAGAGATGTACAAAACCTTTAACATGGGAATCGGAATGCTCGCAACCTGCCCAGAATCAGAAGCTTCCCGTTGTATTCAAGTGCTAACAAAAACCGGAGAAACAGCAAAAATCATCGGCGAGGTTGTCCCAAACCCTGGAAACGACCGCGTGTTTATTGAGGACTGCGCTTGAACGTTGGCGTCTTAGTTTCGGGTTCGGGGACAAACCTCCAAGCTCTATTGGACGCCGAAATCAGTCCGGCCAAAATCTCACTTGTCCTCTGCAACCGCCCCGGCGCAGCGGCTCTTGCACGAGCCGAGATGGCGGGCGTCCCCAGCAAAGTCATCGACCACAAGTCATTTTCAACTCGCCATGAATTCGAAACCGCGATGCTTACGGCCCTTTCAGGCGAACAAATCGACTTGGTGGTGCTGGCTGGTTTTATGCGTATCCTCACATCTCATTTTGTGTCGGCATTCCCCAACAAAATTGTGAACACGCACCCGGCACTTTGCCCTGCATTCCCTGGTATTCACGCGGCAAAACAAGCACTCGACCACGGTGCCAAGATCACCGGTTGCACGGTTCACTTTGTCGACACCGGCGTCGACACCGGCCCCATCATCGCGCAAGCAACGGTGCCCATCAAAGACGATGACACCGAGCAAAGTCTGCAAAAACGCATCCAAACGGAAGAACACAAGCTTCTCCCTGAAGTGGTTAGAGCCATCTCTCGCGGACAAATCAAAGTGACTGACAGCAAGGTTTCTTGGTCGCGCTAGCTGGCTAGATCCACATCACTAATAACCGGAGTCTCCGCAGTCGTTTTCATCGGGCTCACCGTGTTTCTGTTCCACTTTGGAACAAACCAACGGCTGGCGCCGTCTCGCCACTGACACAAGCCGATTTCTGGTTTTTCATCGGTCCCTTTGACTACAAGATGAGTGAATGCGGAAAGAAGCCCTGGCTTCCCACTCGGAACCCAGGTGCCAAGATTGTAGTACCAGCCGCCAGACTCCAGCTCTTTGGCAACTGGCTCGTGTGTGTGACCAAAAACAACATACCGCGCATCTACACGGCGAAGAATCCGCTCGCTTACAATTTCCAAACTCATGGCTGGGTCGATCATGCGGTCTCGCCCCGTCCACCAAGTGGCGAGTGTCCCCAACCCGTACATACCAAGGGCAACCAGGCCTCCCCAAGCAAGCCCGAGCCAGGCTAGCGCTACGACCGAGATTAGAATAGCAGGGACATACACAAAAAGTTTATCGAGCATAAGAACACTCATAAGTCGGCGACGGTGTCCCACGACTGGGCGACGACGCAAGTCATCGACTCGGTGCAATGCATCGGCGGAGACTCCCCAACGTGCAGCAAGTTGATGCAACTTATCTACATGATTGGTTCGAGCCTGCTCTAGAATTTCGGGATTGCTCGTGATGTCACGATGCGCCTTAAGAAGAGAGGTCGTAAACTTTCTGTAACCGCGCCAAAGGCGCAGTCCACTACGAAACCCAAGCCCTACACCGAAGCTAAGGTAACCCACAAACGACCAGTCCTCTTGCTGATGGCTCTCCGCTTCCAGAACATAACTGGTCACATAACGCGTTGCTGCCGTGTCCACATTGGAGATGATCGCCTCGGAATTCGGAAGCCTTGGTGTCAGCTGGTATTCGAAGGAGCAATGTTCGTCGTATTGGTGGCCATGCTCTATCCAAATCAATCCAGGCTCGTAATAAAACCAAGGGTGGAACTGTATCAATTCCGCTATTTCTTCCCGCGTTAGTGGTCCTCTCTTCGAGCCTTCCACAAGTTTTAACCAAGCTTTCACTACTTCTTTGCGAAAGACGTCGTGAACCTCGGGAAAATGAAATTCCGCATCGTGATTTCCTGGAATCACATCGACGCTATTTCCCCGACCTAAAAACCTTGCAAGCGCTGCAAAGAAATCTGGATGCCTCTCTGCCATTTTCTTGAGCTTGGCGACGGCAACATTTGCCGTCCGATGATAGCCAAACTCGCGCTCTTCACGAGTTGCCCTGTCTTCTGGGGCCGGCAGCAGCGTCACCGCCATGAAATCGAGCATGTCGCCGTTGATAACCAAGCGCCAAGGCTTTCCATGTTCGCGGCGGCGAGTGTAATACCGGAGGAAATGGACAAGTTGCTTCTCCACCAGATCGATGTGAAGAGTTGCAGCCTCGGTAGCCGACGGCCCTAGATCTTCGCCCAAGTGCAGATCGCTGATAACGAGTATGTTGTGAGTGAGAGCCAAGGCTGGTTTCCAGCCTAAGAATATCATATGGTTGTAAGTCCAGCTCGAATCCTGTTCGCCTGGTTGAGGTATGGGGGTCGCAGCTTCGGTCGCGATGTCGCGCCTATCAAATGTGTGTGATATGAGAGGCTTAGCAATGAGGCCCTATATATTTGCGGTTCTACTCGCGCTCGGGTTCGGTCTTTTCGCACGAACCATGTCCATGATGATTCGAGCGGCGGCTCGCGGAGCTCCTGACGCCCGACCTCGTCTCGACCAAATTCCCAAAAGGCTTTGGTCGGTACTCGTCTACTTCGTCGGCCAAAAAAAGGTGGCGGAAGAAGGGCCTAGCCACCAAACCAGTAAGCACCACCTTCTGATTTTTTGGGGATTCCTTCTCATTACAGTTGGAACCGGCGAGCTAATGATAAACGGAGTATTCCCTTCGTTTACCCTCGACAGCTTGATGCCTCACCCAGTGTATATCGCACTCAAATCAGGTATCGACATTTTGAATTTGGTCGTCTTGTTGGCCATCACATGGGCGGTCTTTCGCCGAGTTGTCGTAAAGCCGCACCTCATACCGATGAATCTCGACGCAGCCATCATCCTGGGCGGAATCGCTGCGCTTATGCTGACCCATTTCATCTACCACGGCTTCTACCTGGTGGAGGACGCCGCACATAAGGGCGCTCCTATATCGAGCATACTTGGTCACGCGCTAGAGGGAAAAGTATCCGGCCCGGAAGCGTCCTTCGGCGCCGGAGTCGCCTATTGGCTTCATGTCGTCATTCTTTTGGCGTTCATGAACTATCTGCCTTATTCAAAACACATTCACCTTCTTGGAGCTCTTCCCAACATCTTTTTGCGAAACCTCTCGGACCGCAAATTAGATATGCCCAAACTTGACCTGGAAGATGAAAACCAATGGGGTGTCGGGAAGTTCGAACAGTTCTCATGGAAATCGTTGGTGGACAATTACGCTTGCACCGAATGCGCTCGTTGCTCGAATTACTGCCCAGCGTACACCACGGGGAAAAACCTGTCTCCGATGCAGCTCGTCCACGATCTCCGCTACGAAATGCTCGACAGAGACAACCTACAAACAGAGAAAGCCGAACTCTCAAGCAAGCTGGAGTCCTTGGGTGGTCGAGATCTCGAATCGGCTCAGGCAGAGATATCAGCCCTCGACAAGAAACTAAACGACATGCCTCCTATGGTTGGCGGTCGAATTGCGGAAGACACACTTTGGGCCTGTACGACGTGCGGCGCCTGCCAAGAGGTTTGCCCTGTATTCATCGAACACCCACTGAAGATTTTACAAATGCGGCAGAACCTTGTTCTAGAGCAAGAAAAAGTCCCTGGTGAGTTGGGGCGAGCATTTCGAAACATCGAAAGACAATCCAACCCTTGGGGCATTGCCTCTGACAAGCGTATGGAGTGGGCAAAAGACCTAAACGTTCCACTGATCGATGACAACCCAGACCCCGAATACTTATTGTGGGTAGGCTGTGCGGGCGCGTTTGACAATCGAATTATCAAACAAACTCGAGCCATGATTAAAGTCTTGAACGCAGCCAAAGTGGACTACGCGGTCCTAGGAGACAGGGAGACCTGTACTGGAGACCCAGCGAGACGCGGCGGCAACGAGATGCTGTTTCAAATGCAAGCCGAGGCGAATATTGAGACCCTCAATGAGACAGGCGTCAAGAAGGTCATCACCTCATGCCCCCACTGTCTCCATACGCTTAAACAAGACTACCCACAATTCGGTGGAAACTATGAAGTCATCCACCACACGCAACTCCTCGCGCACCTTCTTGAGCAAGAGAAGATTCGCCCGGAAAAAGAAGTAGCGGGCAAGGTGACCTTTCACGACAGTTGTTACTTGGGCCGATGGAACGGAGAATTCGACGCGCCAAGGGATATTCTAAACGGACTGCCAACAAAAGAAGGACTGGTTGAAGTTCCTCGCAACAAGAAGCATGGTTTCTGTTGCGGAGCCGGCGGCGCGCGGATGTTCATGGAGGAACACTCTCCTCGAGTCAACGAGAACAGAACCGAAGAGCTTATGGCGACCGGCGCAGATACCCTGGCCGTGGCATGCCCATTCTGCAATATTATGATTACCGACGGAGTAAAATCAGCAAATGCCGATGAGTCGGTTAACGTGATGGACGTTTCTGAGCTTTTGGCTCAGTCCATTCCCGACGTCCCTGTTAGTTCACTCGTGCGAAAATCTAAGGACGCATAGTCTCAGCCAACACAGTTGTTAAAGAGTGCGGATGGCGTATGTCTACCCATCTAGATTTTGCTTTGCCCTCTTGGTTGGTCCATTCAATCAAGTGGCGCCCCAGAGGCACAAGAATCTTGACCTTATTGCCAGCCAACGGGACTCCATCAACCGAAAGGGCCGCTGAAGCGTCAGAAAGAATAGCCAGAGAAGCACTCTTGTCTATCGCTTCTCGCGGCACCAAAATTTGCGTATTGGCGGCCGGAGTCACGTCCTTCCCGTTAAGTTGCACTTTCGGGGCTCCTTCCAAAGCGGCGACATCTAGATTACCACTCCCAGAAAGCTGAATTCCCTCAGCGTCAAAACTCTCAATTCGCAAACGAGATGAGAGCCCCACTTGTACGGTTACATTTCCGCCTAATTGTACCCACGCTCGACCTTTTCCAGTTCGAACTTCTTCGCCTATTGCTATAGACATTGCAGCGTGGACGGTTTCCAAAGGAGCCCCGTCGACCTGTACCTCACCAGCTACCATGGTGGGTATTAACTCGAAGGAACCTGCATCAGCGGCTGTTCGCCTCTCGCCGCCAAAAACCGACCAGCTTGTTGCAAGAAGTACAGCGACCGCAATTCCGACGCAAATAGCTCGCCAGTGTGAAAACCGGCGCGGAGTAGCACCAGACAACTCAGGACTCTTTGCACGAGACCAGTAGATGCGCGCACCGATATGCTCCCAAGGAAGCGAATGTACGGTTTCGGAAGAAAGAAACATTAGGGAGCGCTTTGCCTCAATAACCCCCGTCCTGGTTTTGAAACAACGATCGCAAGACTCCGCATGGAGCTCGGCATGATAAGCGAAGTCTTCAGAGAGGCGCCCTTCCATCAAAGCGGCCCAGCGTTGAATTGAGACATGCCTCATGTGTGTTGAACCCGTCCGGCTAGCTCATAAAATTCTCGCCGAGCTACGTAAAGGCGTCCACGAACCACGAAGCTTCCGGTCCGAACGATATACGCAATATCTTTAACAGGAAGACCTTCCACTTCATTTAAGAAGAAAACGATACGCCGTGCGAGAGGAAGCTTACCGAGAAGTTCCCGTGCCACTCGCTGATCGTGGTTCTCACCTAGCGCCCAGCTATCTGGTGCGTCACGTTGTTCTTTATCTGAAGAACTCAACGCATCCGTGGCAACGTCAACGCAAACTTGATAAAGCCAGATTGCGAGGCTGGTGTCATTCTTAAAGGAGCCCGCTCGCTGGTAGCAAAGAACAAATACCGACTCAACAAAATCGGCCAACCGCTCGTCATCACCTATTAGACGAAAGAGTATCGAGGCGACCTGTTCTCTAAACAGCCGATAGAAAGCGACCTGGCTTTCTCGATCGCCATCGGCAACGCTCCGAAGGAGATGGCCGTCACGGAGCGCCGCTTGTAGCTCCGCCCTGTCGATGCCCCCCTTGCCCACTTCCAACATAGTAGCAAGGGCAAGCGGGAGCGCGTAGCGCCGCTACCGACGTACGACGCGTAAGACCATGTTCAACTCAGGATCTGGTTGGCAGTGTACGCAGTCCTCCGACGAGGACTCACACGACAAGATCTTACATTCGAGGACATCGTCATCTTCTGAAACGTTAGGGAACACGAGTGACAGCGTCGCTCCCCCTTGTGTCTGCCATTTTCCGGAAAGACGAGTCGTGTCAGTCGTTCCACCACAAGTCGTCCGTATCGCCATACGAAAAACTTGCTTGGGCTTTCTAGAAAGCGACAAAGAAACTTCCGGAGCTTCACATGAAACCCCCGTTTGTTCCCAAGTGCCGCCAAAGCCAACTACGCGTTCATAGGCAGTAAGCTCTCGCCCGTTGGACCTGTCAATTCCTACCGCCGCCCGAAACTCTGCGTTGCTCCGCATCGGCGCAAACTCTCTAGCTTGCCTTGCTTCCACTCGCCAAAACGCTCCTTCCTCCGACCGGTCATGAGACAGGGTGACGAGCTGTTCAAGCGCACCTTTTTCGTTTCCCATCTTCAAAAACACTTTCGCCATGAAGAACAAAGCCTGAGGAGTTTGCTTGATTGAAAGATGCTGCTCGAGAAGTTTCTTCGCCTCTTTCCATCTCCGCGCCTTCAGCCGTCGCATGGCTTTCTTTAGCAGTTTTGCTGCGCGTTTCTCGTCTCCAGGGCTAAGCGCCTCCTTTGTCGTTTCCGGTGTTTCTCCTGAGGAAGTTCTCGTTGGTGGTGCCTGGACAGCATTCCGCTTGATTTTTACTCCGACAACCCAAACCGAAGAGATCGTCCGCTGGCCGGCGGGCGCCTCGTACTCAACGGCGACCATATCCTTAAGGGGGCTCAACCAAATCTGTTTGACTTTTCCACCGACAACAACTGCTGGCAACACGGCGATCTCTTCGCCGTTTTCAAAAAGCACCAGCCGCCCCGACTGAAACTTTGCATCAAAGGGAGTACCAGCTGCCGGGATGCCAGCCACAACCTGGCTCGTTCGTTCGTCGTCTTTGGCTTCGCGACAGACAGACGTTTCTTTTATTTTTGGCTTCGGACAGACCTGTCCACCCTTGGTGAGAACGAATGCCCCCGAGCGCGCGAAACCCTTAAGTTCTTTGGCATGGCCAACACCACCGAAGAAAAGAAAAACCAAACCGACCCAAAGGTGCACAGAAGAGACTTTACTCACCTCACAAAATCTATCATCGCTAACTGGATTGACCAGCCACTCGGCCAAAACCCTTGTCGCCTGGCGTTGGCACCTTCCTGGGCAAACTCGCTCAAACACCTAAAAGCATAGGGCGGCACAAGTGTTGCTCTCTAGGGGGACACCGACCCATGCATAAGCTTTTTTCCCCACTCCCCAACTTATATGGGGGCCTGATCGACAGCAATGAACAGGAAACTCTAGAGCTCCTAGAAAGTCGCACTGAAACGGCAACTCTTTCAGTACACGCCGGGGAGGCCTTTGCCCACTTCTGCCAAACTATTGGAACTTGCCAATGGTCTCCCTTGGTAACTTCGGTAGAACCCTCGCAAAAAAGCAAAAACGGCTTGTACACACAGGTCAAGCTAGGGGCCCAAACGCATAGTGGTGTTGCCGATTACACCCTCTTGTATCGGTATGACAACGAACGGCACCGGGTTTCCTGGAAGAGCGAACCTGGTTCTGGCCGTCTACCCTTAGCAGGTTCGGCGCAGTTTATCCGTATTGCCGACAATGCATGCATGATGCAGTACGAGCTCGCACTCGAGATCCCTACAGGGTTATGCAAACCATGGGGCGATCCCATATTTCACAGCGGCGCGGCCGGCGCGATAGTGGAAGAATTTCGAAATTACCTGCGGCGTTATAGCGGCAAGTAGGTAAACGATAGGCCCAGGTCTCCTGGGTTATACTCGGGAGGGTGTCCCCTCGAGAGAAAAAGCCACCAATCGGTTCTCGATTGGCCGCCAAACTAGGTGGCGCGCTAGATCGTACCGCATTGCTTTTTATGCGACGCACCATGCAGCAATCGGCACCGGCGGATATAGAAAAAGCATGCAAAGAACTGATTCCGGCCGCTGATTTTTACGAGAGCGCAAACCTTTTCTCAGACAGCGACATCGTGGTTAACCCGACTACAGAGCTTGCTGGAAGACGCTTTGGCGCCAACCTGACCGACATCCAATTTCAGACTCCGTATCACCCCAAGATGCCGGAATACGTGGAAGAGTTTGCTTCCTACCATGCGAACCAAACGGTCTACGCAAAGTTTTACCAAGCTGCAGCGCCCAAAGCGACCGCCATCGTCGTTCACGGTTGGGGAGGTGGTCCCTTCTCTGTGGAAGAACTAATCTTTCCCGTGCGCAGCCTGCTTCGCCAGGGGTTCAACGTTCTTCTCTATCAATTACCTTTTCACGCAAAACGAGCACCTCTCCAGGCACGCCAATCAGGCAAACTTTTTCCAAGCCCGCATGTCGTGCGAACCAACGAGACCTTCGGTCAAATCATTGCCGAGTTGCGAGTTCTTAAGAATTGGTTAAGCAATGAAGCTGCCGTCCCTGTTGGATTTATCGGCATGAGCGTTGGTGCCTACATCGGGGCCCTCTGGTCGAGTCTAGATAAGGACTTGGCGTTTTGCTCCGCCATCATTCCCGTGTGCAATCTCGCCGACTTAATGTGGAACCACGGAGAGCGTTCGCCCCTTCGCCGGACCGCCGAGCGCCTTGGCTTTTCCTTCGAACACTTAGACCGAGCGCTCTCCTGCCACTGCCCCCTTTACCGAGACAGCTTGCTTTCGCCAGATAGACTTCACATCATAGCTGGGCGTGGGGACGAGATAGCCACACAAAAACAGACCATGACGCTCTGGGAGCACTGGGGAAAGCCTGAGCTTACTTGGTTCCCCGGCGGCCATCTGATGCAAATCGGCCGTGGCGGCGCTCTACGGTCGCTTCTTAAACATTTAGACAATATAGATCTAGGGCAGTACTGAGAATCATAGGTTGAGTGGGTCGTCATAAACGTTTAGCGTCTGGGGTAACTTGACCCCCCTCCTAGAAGTACTCGAGGAACGCCCCCTCCTTTTCGACGGTGCCATGGGCTCTCTGCTTTATGACAGAGGCGTGTTCCACACAAAATCCTACGACGAATTGAATCTGTCCCAGCCCGACTTGGTCACCCAGATTCATGAGGAGTACGTGGCTGCGGGTGCCGACATCATCGAAACCAACACATTCGGCGCTAATCGGCTGGCGTTGCGACGCCACGGCCAGAGCGAGCACACGGAATCTATCAATCGCGCTGCAATGGAAAATGCTCTCCGCGCAACCAACGAAACGACCTTTGTAGCTGGAGCCATCGGCCCCACAGGCATTCCTTATGCTGTAGCTCCGCTTGCAGAGAGAAGGGACGCGACCAAGGCGCTCATTGAACAAGCCAGCCTCCTTATCGAATCTGGCGCGCACCTTCTTCTTTTTGAGACATTTTCTTCCATACAAGAACTTGAAAGCGCTGTGTCTGAGATTCGATTGCAAGACTCGAAGATTCCCATTGTCGCGCAAATGCTCTTCGATCAAAACGGTAAGGCCGAAGGGCTCCTGACACCGGCTGAGGTCGTTGCACGACTCGGCGAATCTGGTGCCAATGTAATTGGTGCAAACTGTGGCGGTGGACCACCGGACCTATACGATGTTGTTGTTCAAATGGTTGGACACGGTCTTCCCATCGCAGTCCAACCAAATGCGGGACTGCCAAGTCACGTCGACGGAAGAACCATCTATGTCGCCAACCCAGAGCACTTTGGAGTCTTTGCCAGAAGAATGGTGAAAGGGGGAGTACAATTGGTCGGAGGTTGTTGCGGAACGACTCCTGCTCACGTGCAGCACATGCTGGGAGCTGTTCGAATGATGAGAACGGAGCGGGTGCCACCGCAACAAAAACCCCTGCGAAAAGAACCGAACAGGACCGGCACTAAGGTAATCGACTTGGCCGCGAGGAGCCGTTTAGGACAATGCCTATCGGAAAAGCGTTTCGCGCTCTCCGTGGAACTGACGGCTCCCCCTGGAACCAACCCCGACGGCGTACTCGAAAAACTCGACGCACTCGTTGCCGGTGGGGTCTCTACCATCAACATTGCAGAGGGCCCACGAGCGAGCGTACGTATGAGTAATCTGGCGTTTTGCGCCATGGCCGAACGCAAAGAAGCAGTAGAAACCATCCTTCATGTCTGCGGGCGTGATCGAAGTTACTTGGGCCAAGTTGCCCACTTATTGGGTGCCCATGCCCTCGGGATCAGAAACTTGGTTTTGGTAACGGGCGATCCACCTAAGATGGGGGACTTTCCTTTCTCAACTCCTGTTTACGATGTGGACTCCATCGGCCTATTGCAAATCGCGAACGGCCTCAACCATGGAATTGACCCAGCGGGCAAACTGATACCCGGTGGTCCAACGTCCTTTGTACTCGCCGTTGGCGCAGAGCCGGCTGCGAAAGACTACGACCGCGAGGTTAGACGCCTCGAAAAAAAGAAGGAGGCCGGAGCAGACCTGATCATGACTCAGCCAGTGTACGATCCTGAGACTCTTTCAAGGTTCCTTGACGACGTGGAGGGTTTGAATCTTCCAATAATGGTCGGCTTGCTCCCGCTAGCCTCGTACAAAAATGCAGAATTCCTGCACAACGAGGTACCGGGGATGCAAATCCCCTCTGAGATTCGAGCGAGAATGGCAGCGGCAAAAGACCGTGCAAAAGCCAGAGAAGAAGGAATTGCGATAGCAAAAAATGCTCTTGGCGCGGTGCTAGACAGAGTCGCTGGCGCCTATATAATGCCGCCATTCAACCGAGTGGAATCGGCACTTGCTATCGCCGACTCAGTGCCTTTGGAGCGTCGCTAATCAATGTTTCTCTTCCCTTGCTTGCGTTTGTCATTGCTGACTGTCGCACTGGTTTTATCTGGCAGCTGTAAAG
>CAYPIX010000034.1:0-35798 GCA_964410875.1 uncultured Kofleriaceae bacterium | reverse complement strand
GTCGCATGTACCGTCGACAGCTGCGACGAAGTAAACGACGTCGTTGTAAACGATGGCGCACAGTGCGGCTGCCTCTCCGACAGCGATTGCTCTGGTGGTCTTGTTTGCAATACTGGCTCGGGAGAATGTGTAGAGTGCCTGACTGATGCGATGTGCCATAACGGTTTGTTGTTCTGCAGCGGATCTGATTTCTGCAACGGCTCTGGCCAATGCGAAAGTGGCTCCTTCGAATGCCCCCTCGGCTCCACGCTGATACCGAATTCTCAGGCAATAGTCTGTCCAGACGCCACCTGTACTGAAGACATTTGTTGTGAGTGAGGGCTGTCGGCAAAACTATAGATTTGCAGTCTGAGGAACGAAGCTGCGCGTCAAGGAGCTCAATCATCCGGTGTTACGCAAACCCTGCGCGATGCCGTTTAAAGCGGAACTCAAAGCAGTATTAATTTGATCTCGTTTCGGATCGGCGTCAACAAGGCCGCGTTTGCGACGCAGGAGGTCAGCCTCAATAAGGGAGAGCGGATCTAGGTATGGGTTTCTTAGAACGATAGCCGATTGAAGATGAGGTTGGTTAGAAAGCAACGTCGTGCTTTTCCTGATCTTCAAAAGGGCACTTACAGTCTTGGTGAATTCTGTCTTGAGCTCAGTCCATAGCTCAGTGCTTTCTTCCTGCTGTGAAATATATAGATCGGCAATGCCGAGGTCGACCTTGGCACAGACCATCTCGACCTTGCTTAAAAAGTCGTCGAAGAAAGGCCAGTTCTTCGCCATGTCTTGGAGCATCCCCAGTTTTGCTTCCGATTGCAGTGCGCCGTGGAGGGCTGAGCCCACGCCAAGCCACGAGGGAAGTAAGAGCCTGATCTGCGTCCAGCCAAAAATCCAGGGAATGGCGCGAATTCCAGCCATAGTGCCAGACTTGTTTTCACGATAGGCGGGACGCGAGCCGTAGTGGACCCGGCCCAACTCAACAACAGGGGTCGCTTCGGTAAAGAGTTTGAACAGCCGTGGGTCATTATAAACGAATTGTCGGAACACGGGGTGCGCTGCGGCGGCGAGCTCATCCATAAGGTCCCGGTAATTCTTACGGTCTTTCTCTGATACGTTCTTTCGCCAGTCTGAGATCGAGGTGAAAAGTGTCCCGGCTAACATTACTTCAAGGCTTCGATCGGAAATGTCTGGTAGGCCAAATTTTTGCGAAATCACCTCGCCCTGTTCGGTTATCTTAATTGATCCGTCTACGGTGCCAGGGGGCAGGGAAGCTAGGCCTTGGAATGCGGGAGAACCCCCACCTCTACCAACCGTGCCTCCACGACCATGAAAAAGAGTGAGACTGACACCCGCTTGGTTTGCAGCTTCCGCGAGTTCTTCTTGGGCCCGGTAAAGAGCCCAAGTCGCTGGCAAAAGACCCGCGTCTTTCGCAGAGTCACTGTAGCCAAGCATGATTTCTTGGTGGTTGTTCCGAGCCGACAGTTGACGCTTATAAGTAGGACTCGCGTAGAGCTCAGTCATTACGCGCTTTGCATTTTTAAGATCGGAAAGAGTTTCAAACAGAGGGACCACGTCGAACTTTGATTGAGGATGATCGCCTCCCAGACGCACAAGTCCCGCCTCACGGCCCAAAAGAAGTACTCGAAGTACATCGTCCTTGGTCCGCGCCATGGAAATGACATAGGTGCTAGTAGCCTTTTCACCAGCTATCCTTTGCGCTTCGGCCATGACATGAAAGACCTCACAAACCCGTTTCGCTTTTTCTGAAAAGTCTGGGTTTCGGGTTACCAATGGACGGCGACCTAGAACTTCTTTTTCTAGAGCGTCGCCAGAAAGAGGTGCAATTTGGATTGCCTTGCAAATGTCGTTAAGAGCTTCTAGGTGTTCGTCGGAGTCCTCGCGTATGTCGAGAACCAGACCGTGAAAGCCGTGGGTCTCGACTTTTCTCTTCAAAGGAAAGAGCAGAGTCTCAAGGATTCCTGTTGCTCCTATCTTATGAAGAGCTTTTTCTATGACTTGCAGATCCTCTGCGAAGTCCTGACAGGTCTTGTAGGCACCTGAAACAGGTCTGTCATCTTGTACGCGTTTGGCCGTACGCCGTAGACGCTCTGCCATATAGGAGAGCTTGAGGCGGATGGGTTCGTCTTGATTGCGTTTTTGCCACGGCGAATCCTGAATGTCCGTAGCATCGATCTTCAGCGATTCGAAAAGATGTTGCGGTACTTTCGCTACTCGGTGAGAGATAGATACACGACGAGCGAGTTTCTCTACCTCCACAACGTACGCATTGATTGCCGAGGACGCATTGCGGCGAACAGTGGTTAGCGTTACTTCGGGGGTCACAAAGGGGTTGCCGTCTCGGTCGCCACCGACCCAGCTTCCAATCTTTAGTGGGGAAATATTGTTGGCGTCGATGCCGAGTCCGTGCTCGCAAGCTTTCCTGAATTCTTCGGTAACGCGGGATGCGGAGTTGCTAAGTCTGTCTTCTAAATACCAGAGCATATTGCTAACTTCATCCATTACCAATGGACGGTCATGGCGTACTTCCGCCGTAAGCCAAAGAAGTTCGATCTCCGATTGCAGGTCTCGTTCTAACCCAGCTAGCGCGGTACCGGTTGCTCCTTCTCGCTCTAAGAGTGCCTCCGCAACCCGTCCTTGAAGCTCTAGAATCGTTCGCCTGGTGGCCTCGGTTGGATGGGCGGTTAGCACCGGGCTTACCTCTAGTCTTTTGATTTTTGATGTAATGTCCTCTTTCGTTACCCCGTCGCGGAGAAGTGTTCGAACCGCCCAGTTAAACGAGCCTGGTTGGGATTTCGTTCCCATGGTTTGGTGGACTCGTCGCCGTCGAACTCGGTGGGCTTGTTCGGCTACATTGATGAGCATGAAAAACAATGTGAATGCCCGAGCAACCGGGGCGAGCATCGAGACCTCCATCTGCGAAACGAGTTCGGAAATTTCTTTCAAAGAGCTAGCGCCATGCTCACCGTGTCGATGTGCTCGACAATGGGTGCGAAGGCTCTCGATTGCCAGAAAGACATCGTCGCCCTCGAAACGGCGGACAACATTGCCAAGCGTGGTCGATAGCCAACGTACATCCTCCCGAAGCGCGCGGGTGTTGGGTTGCTCAGCGAGCGGAGGTAGTGGTACTTCCATGGGGGGAGACTACCGAGCATGAGTATGCAACGCCATCGAATCAAACCTGGAACTACTGTAAACCTTCGAGAAATCGATCCTAGCGACAAGTCTGGTTTCGATGGGGGAAAAAAAGACCGAAACGCTACAGCCCAAGGGCTCGTCGCCGAATTGGAGGGCTTACAGGAACTCTTATACGCAGAAGGAAAGAACAGACTTCTTGTGGTGCTTCAAGCAATGGATACGGCGGGCAAAGATTCCACGATTCGCCATGTTTTCGACGGCGTAAATCCTCAAGGGGTGAAGGTCGCCAAGTTCGAAAAGCCTACGCCTAAGGAACTATCCCACGACTATTTGTGGCGGGTTCACAAACACGCGCCCGGAGCTGGAGAAATAACCATCTTTAACCGTAGTCACTATGAAGATGTCTTAGTGGTTCGTGTGCACGGTTTGGTCCCCAAGAAGGTTTGGAAACGCCGCTACGATCACATCAACGCGTTTGAAAAACTATTGCACGATGAGGGCACCGCAATCCTGAAATTCTTTCTCCATATTTCATTGGACGAGCAGAAAGAACGGCTTCAGGCAAGACTGGATCGGCAAGACAAGAGATGGAAGTTTGATAAGAACGATCTGGCCGAACGAAAACGTTGGAACGACTACATGGATGCCTACGAAGAAGTTCTTACCCGCACAAGCACCGAGCATGCACCGTGGTACGTGATTCCGGGCAATTCAAAGTCGTATCGCAATTTAGCAATTGCAAGCATTATTACCGACCGACTTAAAGAGATGAAAATGAGTTATCCAACTGAGGATTCGGATTTAGATGGGCTCGTAATCGACTGAAATGTCCTAGATAAACTCTATTTAGTTAGTAGAGTCATAAGCCCCCCTGTCGTTTGGATCTAACCGCCCACGACTTGATTTCGACCAGCGGATGCGTGTTATGAACACACTTAGGCGAACAATCGTTAACTTTGTTCGTGCTGAGGTCAGTGTTTCCTTCTGTCCTAACGGAGTATGTGATGAAGCGAAGTGAGCGTAGCGATTCCAATCCCCCAAGTGTGGCACCGTCCTTGCTGAAAAGAGAACCCACTGGTTCTAGAAAACAGAAAGGCTTGGGGAATGAGACAGCCGTGTCGGTTAGAAAATTAAAAAACTACCTGGGGGGCGTCTGGAAGGAGACTGAAAGTCAACGCTCTTTAGTCGTCGACGATCCTGTTACCGGAAGACCTCGGTGCGAGGTCCCCTTTTCCGACGAAGAAGATGTCCAAGAAGCTGTGTCGAGCGCTCGTGACGCATTTTCTTTTTGGTCTCGAATTCCTCCTAGAAAACGCGCAGAGGTTATTTCTAGGTACCGCGAACTTGTTCAACGCGCCTCGGAGGACATTGCCCGTACTATGACTTTAGAGCGTGGAGTAACGCTCGACGAATCTCGCCGCAACGTAAAATTGGGGCTCGAGAGTTTGGAATACGCGTGTTCTCTGCCCGCGCACATGCCGAGTTATGCGGCCCAGCTCGTGGAAGGGATTGACTGGCAGACAACACGGCATCCGGTTGGCGTATTCGCATCGTTGACACCGTACTATCTGCCAGACGTAGCCTCCCTTTGGCTCTGGCCTTACGCTGTTGTGTGCGGAAATTCGTTCATCGTAAAGCCAAGTCGGCATGTTCCGATGACTCAGAATTTGATGTTCGAGTTAGTTGACCAGGCTGGCTTCCCGGAAGGGGTTGTCAACCTCCTGCACGGCGATCGCCAGACTGCAGACGCTCTCGTTTCTCACCCGCAAGTTGACGGGGTTTCGTTCATTGGTCCGAGAGGGCAGGCGAGTGATGTGATTTCCCGAGCCGCTACTCTTGGCAAACGCATTCGCGCCGTGGGCCGGTCAAGGGCTTGCTTTGTCGTAATGCCGGATGCCGACATGGATGCTGTCATCCCGGCGCTGATTTCTAGTTGTTTTGGAGGCAATGGCCAACACTGTTTGGCTGGCAGCATGGTGATTGCTGTTGACGATCGTCAGAAGACGTTTTCAAAAGGGTTTATGGAAGCAGCCAAAAGGATTGTCATTGGTCCTGGTATCGAGACCGATGTCGAGCTCGGACCTATGATCTCCGTCCAAGCCCACGATCAAGCTGGCTCGTTTGTACAGGACCTCAGCGACAGTGGGTCGAAGGTGCTCTTGGACGGTCGTGGCGTGGAGGTCCCCAATCACCCCAACGGCCGGTGGCTTGGTCCAACAATACTCGAAGGGTTTCCCAAAGGGACTCCTCTCTGTGACGAAGTATTGGCGCCAATCGCTTTTCTCGAGCAAGTAGAGACACTCTCTCAAGCTTGCGACTTGGTTCGGCTCTGTGACGCGGTTGGTGTCGCCTCTTGCTACACGGCTAGTGGAAAAACGGCTCGTGCCTTTCGCGAACGCTCCGGCGTATCAATGACAAGTATTAACGTCGGTCTACCCGACGCTACAACGCTCCTGTATTGGGGCGGCGTGCAAGGGGCCTTCTTGGGGGATATAAAGGCACACGGACGTGAGGCCATTCGTTTCTATACTGATGAAAGCGCCGTTCTTTCGCGCTGGGAGTAAAAGGTGAAATCCGTCGCGCGGCTCGGTTTTTGTTGTGTTTTGCTTTTGGCTTGTTCAAAGCCGAAGGTGTGTAGAAATAAGGCTGGAGACTCTCTTCCGGCGTTTCCAGGGGCGAAGGGGTTTGGAGGTTTGGCCACCGGTGGCCGCGGCGGCAAAGTAATAAAAGTGACGACTCTAAACCCTTACGGGCCAGGCAGCCTCCAGGAGGCTCTCGATGTAAACGAACCGAGAATTATTGTGTTCGATGTAAGCGGGGTGATTCGCGGCGACATTGAGGTGAGCTGGGGTAACGTAACCATAGCGGGGCAAACCGCGCCAGGTGCAGGAATTACGATAGCCGGACGCTTCTACGGAATTTACGACTACGAGGTTGATAATATCATTGTGCGGCATTTGCGGATCCGTCCGAAGTACCGAGGCGATGTTGAGGGTGAGCAATTCGACGCCATGCAATTTTCACGGAATTCAACCATGATTTTTGACCATATGTCGGTGGCCTTTGGTGTTGATGAAACTGTTGACCTCTACGAAGCAAAAAACGTCACCTTCCAATGGTCGACCATTGAGTCAAGTGCAACCAGTGGGCATCCAGAAGGGGAGCACAACTTTGCTTTGATCAATGGTCCGGAGGGAGGAGGCATCACGGTTGACCACAACCTATTCGTTCACCATAAAAATCGGGCACCAGCTTTGGCGACAGGACCGGCCGAGGTTCGCAATAATGTCATGTACAATGTCCGTCACGGCTTTATTCACCAGAATGAAGCGCGGGGGCAGTTCAATGTTGTTGGAAACTATTTCCGTCGAGGACCGAGTGACCGAATGTTTCCAGTTTACTTTGATGACGAGAACGACTACGGCGATAGCTCTCTTGCCTACTTCTTGGGCGGCAATGTTGTGGACGATCCTAAGGGGCCCTGCAATGGAGATTCTCGCAACCTCTATGACGATTGCGATACGGATAGAACGGCTCCCCTCGACAAGAGGCGAAACAGAGAGTTTTCCTTCCAAGGCACCTGTTACCAGGGGGCGCCATCGGAATCTGCGCGCGGGGCGTATAAGAGCGTATTGTCTGGAGCTGGTGCCTGGCCCCGAGATGTCGTTACCGAAGAGGTTATAGAAGACGTGAAAAAGAGGAAAGGCGCATGGGGTGCTCGGTACCCAGCCGATCTGATGCGAGGTTTAACGGCGACGCGACCACCCGTGGACTCCGATGGTGACGGGATGCCAGATAACTGGGAGCGGCTAAATGACCTCGAGGTAAACGCTAAAGACAGTAAAACCGTGATGTCATCCGGCTATACAGCTATTGAGGAATATATAAACGAACGAGCAGACGCGATCTCTGCGCGTTAATTCCAATGGCTTTGCGGAGCGGAAAAACAATTTTCGCTTTCCAGGTGTGACCGCTGCTCATTGTTGGCTGTTGGAATTACCCGTCCAGTTACTTCAAAAAGCCGGGGATCAGCGGATAAACTCTCTTTGTGAGGAAACAGTCACGCCACAATCGCATCGCGGTCCTTTTTGCTTTGGCTCTTCTTGGCTTTAG
The DNA here is from genome assembly GCA_964410875.1 of uncultured Kofleriaceae bacterium. GTDB lineage: Bacteria > Myxococcota_A > Polyangia > Haliangiales > Haliangiaceae > CAYPIX01. The sequence goes on along the minus strand of CAYPIX010000034.1, from coordinate 28,544 downwards.
CAGCACAGCGCTCGCGCAACAGTTCACGTTAAACCGGTACCGAGCCGCTGAGAAGGTAGATGATGGATTTGCCATCAGCCGACCAAACTCACAAGGACATTTCCGCCTTGGCGTCGCGTTACATTTAGATTACGCGAACGATCCGCTGGTTCTGGAGGGTACTCAGGGAGCCCAGAGCACAGAGCTTCTTCAGATCGTGAAAAATCAGTTGGCAGGGCACCTCGCGTTGAGTTTAGGACTTTGGGACCGAGCGGTTCTCACAGTTGGCTTGAACGGGAACTTTGTCATGGATGGACCTCAGACAGGCGCGGTTACTCGGCCTGATGGTTCTACGGTGGTTCTCAGTGCCGATGGAGCAACATTGGGTGACGCAACCGTCGGTCTGCGACTTAGACTGCTCGGTGACAACAACAGTGCGTTCTCGGTAGCGGTGCAGGGGACGCTCGGGCTGCCAACTGCCAAGGCTCTAGACGACGAAATGCAACTGGCTGGCGAAGCGGGACTTTGGGGACACCCAGAGCTACTTCTCGAGCTTAGGACCAGCATTCTTCGGTTCACACTAAACGGCGGCGCGTTTATTCGAAGTGACCAGAACGTGCCGACAACCAGTCAGACTGCCGAACTGACTTTTGGTGCTGGCGTTACCGTTCCAATGACGTTTGGAAAGTACGACGTCGACTTGCACGCAGAGGGGTTCGGGTATAGTTCGTTTGACGACTTCGGTGATCGCGAATCGACTCCTTTCGAAGTTTTGGGTGGTCTGAAGCTGTATCGCGGCAATTGGGCTCTTGGTGTTGCATCTGGAGTCGGTATTTTCCGAGGTGTAGGCTCCCCCGACTATCGTGGAGTGCTTCTCTTAGGTTGGCAGAAACGCGGCCACGCAGGTGGCCCAGGGGATTCGGACGGAGACGGCATCTTGGATGCGGACGACGATTGTCCGGAAAAACCCGAGGATAAAGACTCCTTCAAAGACGAAGATGGCTGTCCTGATATCGACAACGATGAAGACAACGTACTCGACGTAGACGACGGGGCACCGCTTCAGCCCGAAGATGTAGACGGTTTTGAGGACGAGGACGGCGTGCCTGATCCGGATAACGACCAAGATGGCGTTATGGACGATGCTGACAAATGTCCCAATGAGGCCGGAGTGGTCGAGAATCGCGGCTGTCCCGATTCGGACCGCGATGGTGACGGTGTTGTCGATAGATTGGATAACTGCCCGGACGAACCCGGCAAGAAAGCGAATCAAGGCTGCAAGAAAAAGCAGAAAGTCGTCATCCGGGACGGAAGTCTTGAGATTCTCGACAAAGTCTACTTCCGCACCAATAAAGACGTCATTCGGCCAAAGTCTTTTGGCCTATTGACCAATGTCGCGACTGTCCTCAAGAACCACCCTGAAATCGAGAAGGTTCAGGTTGAGGGGCACACCGACGCGCGGGGCAAGCGAAACCACAACCTTGATCTTTCTAAGCGACGAGCTGCCTCTGTAGTTCGGTTCCTGGTCAACAAAGGCTTGGACTCAGGTCGCCTTGAAGCCGTTGGTTACGGGCCCGACAGACCAGTCGTAAAGAACGCTAGCTCGAAAGAACAGCACGCGCAGAACCGACGGGTTGAGTTCAAGCTTATCGGCGGCGGCGACGGAATCGAGCAAAACTAAAAAACGCAAGGTAGAACGGCTACACAGGTGTTAACCGGAGGCTGGCCCGTAGCTGGGCCAGCACATCTACGGTTCCGGTCTCGTCTGTCTTAGTTGCGCCTTCACGCAGGTACTGCAATCTGGCCTCGCGCAGTTTCTTCCGAGACTTGTGGATTCGCCAGGCTATGGTTTTGGTGTTGCAGCCGAGGATTGCGGCTGCCTCTTTATGTGACAGGCCTTGTAGGAATACCAGTACTACCGAAGCGCACATATCGTCAGGGAGGTCATCAAGGGCTTCTAAGAGGTGTGCGTACAGACGCCTCATCTCAATCGCCAGCGCTGGGTTTTGACGAGCGTCGACTGCTACCGCGCGATCAATTCTTGGGTCAAGAATCACCCTTTGTTGGCGACGGTTCTTACTTCTGCGCGCGTTGAGCGACCTGTTTACAGCCATACGATAGAGCCAGGTGAAGAAATGGCTTCGACCTTCGAAACTAGAAATCTTTAGATAACAGTTGAGGAAGACTTCTTGTGCAATGTCTTCCGCTTCACTTGCGTTGCCAGAAATATGTAAGCAGAGGGCAACGATACGTGCGCGATAGCGGATGGTTAACTGCGCAAAAGCAGCTTTGTCTCCAGCTTGGGCCTGACGGACTAGTTCTCCCACTGACTGGGTTGTGGACAAGGTAGTCACCTCCCTTAAAACGAGCGAGCCTCGGCAAAGGCCTAATTTTTTTACTGTCCTCCGAGGTCGGTGAAAAGACTACACGTGATTCGCTTTAAAATTATGCCCTTAGGCAGCCACGAGTCGTGCGACAATAGTCTTGTGGGGGCACCGCCTAAATGGCTCGTCTTGGTCGGCGAACTTGTTAGTCCGCTATTGCCCGTGGTTGGGCGTAAGCCTGCTTCAAAGCCTGCTGAGGTTGCCGCGGAAGAGATGGCGCAATTTGAGAAAAGGTCGCAGAAGGGCAAGCCCATAAAGGTCGCCGAGTTTGTGGCGGTTGCCCAGATCGCGCATATCTCTGCCGAACCACCGCTGCTGAGGCGCAAGGATGGCTATTTCTGTGAAGCTGAGACGCGAATGACACTCCTTTCGTCAAGCGGAGAGCGAAAGTCATACCGTTTTGCCAAGGGGACGATTTTGCGTGTTATCGGGGGTATGCTTCATATCCCACCATGCGATTTCTAGAATTTTCCGGCTCGCGATTTTGTTTGCCACTCGGTGCTATTGGTCTTGCCCTCTTCTGCCTCGGGTGCAGAAAAGAGGCGCCAAGGGAAACCATTCCTAAGTTGGTACTAGACCGGGAAGAGGGACGAAAAGCGCCAACAAAGGTCGAGCCTGTTCCCGTTGCGAAAGTTGAAGAGCCGGTTGAAGCGCCGCCGGATGTTGACGAATTCCCAGATTCGGTTCGCGCCCCGGTGGCGGATGATCTGGCCGTTTACACAAAGGACTATCCTGGGGACGGTCCGTTGCTTGCTGATTTCGAGACCAGTATGGGGACCGTTACCTGCGAACTCACGGCAGAGGACACTCCTGTGACGGTCGCGAATTTTGTAGGTCTTGCCTCGGGGGCGAAACCGTTTATTGATCCAAAGACTGGTGAGCGAGCGAGGCGGCGGTTCTATGACGGTACGATTTTTCACCGCGTGATCCCTCGTTTTATGATTCAGGGAGGTGACCCGCTTGGCGTCGGCCGAGGTGGCCCAGGATACCAATTTGAAAATGAAACTCTGCCTTCGCTTAAACACGATAAAGCTGGGGTCTTGGCAATGGCAAATGCAGGTCCTGGGACCAATGGTAGTCAGTTTTACATTACGGAAGCCGCAGTCTCTCATCTGGACGGGCGACACACGGTTTTTGGCTTCTGCAATAACAACGAACTCATCCGGAAAATCGCGCGGGTTGAGAAGGGCTTTGGCGATAAGCCCGCAGAAGATGTAATACTAAGGCACGTGGTGATTCGCAGGGGAGAGGCAAAATGATACTAGCGGCAATCTTAGTAGGCCTCTTGGTGGCGTATTACCTGGGAATAGAGAAAGGGATAGCCGCGGCCGGTGCTGTTGCTGTTCTGTTCACCGTGTCTGCCGCGTTTCCTGAGAGCAAGCTCTATGTCTATCTTGTCGTCGGCGGCGGTGTAGCAGCGGTGAGTCTGTTTGGGCCTAAGTTCCAGACCGAAGAGACTCGCAGAGGCTTTGCGAAGTGGAAAAAACAAGCTGAGCGCTTGAGTAAGTTGCTCTTCAAGTTGAACGACAAAAAGTAGCGTTCTTCGCCACAGTTCGAGAGGCTAGGCCGCTCGTGGACAAGAGGCAGTGGAGTAGACACCGCGTTCAAGAACCTCACGGAACGAGTCGCGTGGCGTCGCTTGTACCGAACTAGCTCGGACACTTCCTCTACCTACAAGCGCCTTCGTCGCTTTTTCTTCTATTTGGTGGGCAGCCCATTCTGCAAACACAACGTCGGTACCCGGCATGGATACGACCAGTGTGTCTTCGTTGAGCCAATGAGCCGAGCCTTTGCGAGCTAGACGGTTACAAACCCTGCGAACCCGTTCTTTGAGATCTGGGCGACCAGCACAAGCTCCCACTTTCGCATGCACGACGATCATCGAGTACGGCTTGGTCGATTTTCTCTTTAAAAACTGCTTTTTCGGCATGTGCATTTCTTGGCTGTCTAAATTTGCTCGCATCATCCTTCTCCTCCGCACACACCTGTGCGGAAACTCCCAGGCAGGACTATACGGAAAAGACCGTACTGGTGAACCGAAAAATTCCTTAAAACGCGGGCAGTTGCTGGTTCGAGGTTTGCATAAGCAGCGACACCAGGCCTGTTTGCCGCTTTTTTCGCTACCCGGCAAAACGTAGGCCAACCTTAACGCGTGTTATCTTTCTCTTCTTATATGAGTGGGAGAGAACACGTTGTGTTGACCTTGGTTGGCGAAGACAAACCTGGAATCGTAGGTCGGGTCTCTTCAGCTGTCGTGGAATGCGGTGCAAATTGGCAGGCTAGTCGCATGGCACGTTTGGCGGGCCAGTTTGCTGGTGTTCTTGAAGTCAGTGTTCCGTCGGAATCAAAAGGTCGGTTGTTAACCGCGTTAGGTAAACTAAAAGACGCCGGCTTGCACGTTGTGATCCAAGAGGCGGATGCGTTTTCTCCGAAGGCGAAAAGGATTCTTTTCTTAGAACTGGTTGGAAACGATCGCTCAGGGATTATTCAGGAGATTTCCCAGGTTTTGACCAAGCTCGGGGTCAACGTGGGTGAACTCTCGACCGAGCGCGAGGAAGCTCCGATGGGAGGAGGCAAGCTGTTTCGCTTCTCAGCACTGCTCGAGTGTTCCGACACGGTGCAGCCAGAACATGTACGTGTGGCTTTGGAGTCCGTTGCCGACGATCTGATGGTCGAGACTCGATTTTCAGAACCAACCAAGAGCGGAACCCACCGACTTCGGTGAGCTGGTTCTCCCCTAGGCTCTCTTAACCAGCGTCTATCCGGTCGCTATTTTCATTGAGTCTGTCGACCATGGCGCGGAAAAACGAGGTCGAGTTGAAGGTCTCTGTTTGGGTCTGCGTAATTGAAATGTGATCGCTGAGAATGCAGCCGCTAAAACCAGTCCAACGTGCACTTGCAACAGGAACCACTCCGTCGTTGGCAACATTCTCAAACCATCCGCCAGCGACCACGGCCGGCGCGAGCAGTCGTCCTGGAAGGCGATGTCGTTCCTCGGGTAGAAAATTGTCTGAGACATTGCACAGCTTTTCGTCTGATGGGCGCGCGCTCGCAAACGGGTTGCTCAGACCCGCCCACGACTCGTAGGTAACTCCAACGGCATCTGGGTTGGCACGGTTGAATTCTCTTGCTCTTTCGACTGTCAGATCGCGGAGAGCCGTGCGCGCGGATTCCTCCGTTATGTCTGGCAATCCCCAATACCTACTAATGGCTGTTGCCGCGCGGTCGGTTACGCCGAAAGCAGTGATCTTGTCGCTCGAGTCTAGGGCGAGGTCCGCAACCGGGGATCCTCTGTGCGGAGTCGCAATGGTCACCAAGGTAGCGACCCTATCCTCATATCCGAGGGAAGATATCGCGTAGCGAGCGTCTAGACCGCCCATGGAGTGAGCAATAATGTGCAGTTTCGGCGCGAAGTACCCAAGTTCCTCGGCCTCCTCGAGTGCTAGGTCGATTTGCTGGCCTAGTTCTGTGGCTCGCTCTCCGACACTTGCGTATGCAGGCAACTGTGGGGCTGTGACCAAGTGGCCATCTTCGGCAAGAACTTGATCTAGTTCTCCCCAGCTTTTGGCTGGGGTACTGGCGAAGCCGTGCACGAGAATGACCGGTTGAATCCACGGCTTGTCTAGCGTGGCTTCTTGGTTCTCTTGCGGACGTACCTCAACGGGAACCACTCGAGACGTACAGGAAACCGCGCACGCACCGCCCCCAAGCAGAAAACACACCAGACGCAAGTTCACTTCCGCAATCCTCATGGACAGAGATCGTGCAGCGCTTATGCCGGTATGAGATTTCTGGCAGTTGCATGAACCCCCAGGACCTTACACGGCAAGACCTACAGGCTAGTCGAGTAAGGTTTCGGGCGTTTTCGCAGTGTGGAATTGTGTGCAATCGCCCAGAAGTTCGACACTTTTGATTCGAGGGTTACGGCGCTATGAATTGGTAGACTGCGCCGCCGAATAGATCGGGGACCATGAATCGTCTCGAAGCAGGGTCGTAACCTATGTCGGCAACCGAAGACAGAGAGTCAGTCGCTGCTAAATTGCGAACCACCGTATCGGTTCCGTCTGAGTCAACTTGATAGATGATTCCATTGAAGTCAGAGACGAAATAGCCGCCGTTTCCGTCTTCTAGCAGTCCGTCAAGCGCACCAGAAACGCCGCCGATGGAGGTGACCACACCGGGCATCTGAACAGACAACAATGCGCCCGGTAGGGCCGCGGTCGGCGGGAAGCTGCCTAGGCTTGCGACGATGATTTCGTTGTCGCTTCGAACAATGACGCCGTTCGGTGCGCCCAATCCAGCGTCTTGAAATATCAGGTTGGCTTCAATGTCGCCAGGCTCAAACCGGTAAAGGGCGTCGGTTCCCGAATCGGCGATGAAAAGGGCCTGACCGTCGGTGTCCATTCCGTTTAGGAACGCAGCACCCACGACAGGAATGGTATCGGTTATCGCTTCCGCGTTGAGGTCGATCTCTAGGATTTGGGTGTTGTCGGCGACATACAGGTTGTCGCCAATAATGGCCATGCCCTTGGGGCTATCGCCAACATTGTCTATCCATCGAGATTCCATGACCGTGCCATCGGCAGCCAATCGAGCGAGAAAGCCCGGCTGCGGAGGTGCACCCATCGCTTCACCAAAATCCGCGATGTACCAGACATTGCGTGCTGAGTCCCAAAAGGCATTCTCGGGCGCGACAAATTCGCCTCCGGTCACTTCCGTCACAGTGCCCTCTGGCATGGGGCCGGGACCAGTGGGATCGTCGTCTCCACCGCCGCAAGCAGAGGTTAAGAGTAGCAAAGTTGCCAGGAAGCGCAGTCGGGTAATCATGACAGCACGGTATCAACTCCTGGTCGCGTTGCAACCCGGACTCAGACCTTATCGGTTACTGAGCTTGGTTTGCCGCTGCTAGAGCTAGTCCATCAAAAAGAAGTGCGGAGGCGAGATGGCAGGTCATGTCTGCGTGGTCAAGGCCTGGCACGACTTCTACAAGGTCCATGCCCACGAGTTTGGTACCCATAAGCCTACGCAGGAATGTGAGTGATTCGCGAGCGCAAACCGGAAGGCGTTTTTATGCCTCTCACTCTCGAGATGGGCTCTTGGTCTTGGGTGCGCAAAAATCCCAGCCAAATGCTCTCTGTCCTTGGACCTTTTAACCCTGTGGTTCCGCATCGAGTGAGGCGAACTCTTCGACGGCATCTACCCCTGTTTGATTTTCTTTACCGCGCCGTGGCTTCACCGGCAGCATGGACAGATACCAACGCGCCTGGATTCCAAGGCCTTCGAAGGCAGGCCCTCGAGCTCTGGTTCTCGAGCTAGGCCGGTGGCAAGTCAGGGCTAAGCCGGTAACCCACACCATGGACTGTTTCGATGCATCGGCCCGTCGCTCCCAGTTTGTCTCTGACCCGTTTGATGTGAACATCAACCGTTCGGGTTTGAACTTCTGCAGAGAGTCCCCAAACATCGTTAAGGAGTGTGCTTCTTTGTTGGACGCGATTTTTCCGCTGTACCAAAGTGCTTAGTAGCCGAAACTCCAATGCACAAAGTGTAACTTCTTTTTGGCCAGCCCACGCGCGATGGCTATCTAGATCGAGTCGAATCGATCCGGCAGAAAGGACTTTTGGAGTCGGGCTGTGTTTACTCGTCCGTCGGAGAAGGGCGGAGATACGAAGTAAGAGTTCGCGAATGGAAAAAGGTTTGGCTACGTAGTCGTCGGCGCCTACCTCGAAACCCTTCACCCGGTCGATCTCGCTGTCGCACGCAGTGAGCATGATAATGGGAAGACTCTTGGTTTCTGAATTACTTCGTATCCTTCTGCAGATTTCTGTACCCAACCGGTCAGGCAAGAGGACGTCGAGAAGTACAAGATCTGGATGCGGCGTTTGGCGTAGCGCTTCGAGAGCTTCGGTACCGTTGGCTGCCAAGATGGTCTGATAGCCCGACCGTTTTAGGTTGTAGTCGAGAGTCGCTCGAAGATCGGCTTCGTCCTCTACGACAAGAACTCGTTGGCTGGTGGTTGTTGTATCCACGAGTGACAATGTGAATGCCACCGGTGCCAGGTAGAGGTCGGGAGCGTAAATTGACGGTGACAACGGATCTCATGAGAAAACTCGCACGGTTTTCCACTCATGCTGGAGACCCCATCCGCTCTATACCTGCGCTGGTGACACGGATTCATGCCCTGGGTGAGGTTCATTTTAGCCATGTTAGCTCTTGAAACCACGCGGCCGGCTCTGGGAAGTTAGATATCGCGTTAGAAGGTATAGGGACAGAACTTGGCGAAATCACTGGTCATCGTAGAGTCTCCGGCGAAAGCCAAGACCATTAACAAGTATTTGGGGCGCGACTACATCGTGAAGTCCAGCGTCGGGCATATTCGCGATTTGCCGACCAGCGGCAGCGGGTCCAAGACCAAGACGCCAGAAGAGCGGGCCAAAGAAGCCGCTATTACGCGCAGTCTTCCACCGGCGAAGAAGAAAGCACATAAGAAGGCAAAGGCGAAAAAAGCGCTGATAGCCCGTATGGGGATCGATCCTGAAAAAGGGTGGAAAGCCGACTACCAGATTCTTCCTCGAAAAGAAAAGGTCGTTGCGGAACTGCAGAAGATTGCCGAAAGGGTAGACCAGATTTTTCTCGCCACCGACCTCGACCGGGAAGGAGAGGCTATTGCTTGGCATCTACGCGAAGCGATTGGCGGAGACAACGATAGATATCAACGGGTCATTTTCAACGAGATAACCAAGAACGCGATTACTGAGGCGTTTAAAAAACCCGGCAAACTTGATTTACACCGCGTCAACGCGCAACAGGCTCGGCGTTTCTTAGATCGGGTTGTAGGCTTTACTGTATCGCCGTTGCTTTGGGCGAAGGTGGCCCGGGGCCTCTCCGCTGGGCGAGTACAGTCTGTCGCTGTGCGAATTATCGTCGAGCGCGAGCGTGAGATTCGTGCATTTATTCCCGAGGAGTTTTGGGAGGTCACAGCAGATCTCACCGCCAAAAAGGAACCGGTTACTTTTAAAGTCACCAAAGAGCGCAAGGGCGATAAGGACATTGCGTACCGGCCAGTCAATAAAAAGCAGTGCGATGCGTCTTTGGCTCTTCTGAAAAAGGCTGAGTACAAAGTCAAAAAACGCGACGAGCGAAAAACGACCAGCAAGCCTAACGCTCCTTTTATCACTTCTACCCTGCAACAAGGGGCGAGCAGTCGCCTCGGCTTCGGCGTGAAAAAGACGATGATGCTGGCGCAGCGTCTCTACGAGGCTGGTCACATTACCTATATGCGTACGGATTCCACGAACCTCAGTAAGGAAGCCGTGGAAGCGTGTCGTGCTTTTGTACAGAAAAAACACGGCGAGACCTACTTGCCCGATGCGCCTATTGTCTATTCAAGCAAAGACGGAGCCCAGGAGGCTCACGAGGCAATTCGTCCCTCGAATGTCGAATCGGTCCCAGGTGTTCTCGAGCTAGAGAAAGACGCGCAGCGACTCTACACGCTTATTTGGCAACGCTTTGTTGCATGCCAAATGGTGCCAGCGCGTTTTCTAAGCGTTGCGGTTACCCTTCAAGCAGACAAATACGAGCTTCGGACCAACGGCCGGATTCTCAAGTTTGACGGTTTCCTCAAAGTCATGCCGCCGGTCTCGAAGAGTTCGGAAGACGTCATTCTGCCCGACATGAAAGAGGGAGATGTTCTCAAGCTTGTAGAGCTCGACCCGAAACAGCACTTTACCAAGCCACCGTCGCGGTATGGCGAGGCTAGTTTGGTTCGCGAATTAGAGAAGAGCGGCATCGGTCGGCCGTCCACGTACGCATCGATCATTTCGACGATTCAAGACCGAGGCTACGTAAAGCTGGAAAATCGACGCTTCTACGCTGAGAAAATGGGCGACATCGTGACCCAGCGTCTTTGCGAGAACTTCGATCACCTAATGGACTACAACTTCACGGCGGCGCTTGAAAAAGAACTCGATGCTATCGCCAACGGGAAGGCCAAGTGGAAAAAGGTTCTCGACGACTTCTACAAAGATTTTAAGGGCCGACTGGAATCTGCTGGGGCAGAGGAAGGGGGGATGCGTAAGAACGATCCGACTGAGACGGATGTCGAATGCTCCAATTGCGGTCGTTTTATGCAGGTTCGAACGGGTTCTACAGGCGTATTCCTCGGCTGCTCCGGTTACGGTTTGCCCCCGAAGGAGCGCTGCAAGCAGACCATGAACCTGGTCCCTGGCGAAGAGGCTATCAGTGAGGATGACGACGAGGAGAGCGAGTCCCGACTGCTGTTAAAGCGAAGGCGCTGCAAAAAATGCAAGACGTCCATGGACAGCTACCTTATCGACGAAACCAGAAAAATCCACATCTGCGGAAATAACCCCGACTGTGATGGATTCCAGGTTGAACCAGGGCAGTTTAAGATCAAAGGCTACGAGGGACCCTCGCTGGAGTGCGACAAGTGCTCAGCCGAGATGCAGCTGAAATCCGGCCGGTTTGGTAAGTACTTTGGCTGTACGTCGGACGACTGCAAAAACACCCGCAAACTTCTTCGCAACGGGGAGCCTGCACCTCCACGAGCGGATCCCATTCCAACGGAGATTCCTTGCGACAAGCACGAGGACGACACGTTTATTCTACGCGATGGCGCTGCAGGCCTCTTCCTTGCGGCGAGCAAGTTTCCAAAGAATCGCGAGACTCGCGCGCCCAAAATGATTGAGATCATTCCTCACAAGGACAAGATGGAGGAGAAATTTCAGTATCTGTTCAAAGGACCCGAGAAAGATGGGAAGGGGAACCCCACCGTCATCCGTTGGAGCCGAAAAACCAAAGAACAGTATTTGATGACCGAGGTTGACGGTAAGCCGACCGGGTGGAAAGCGTATTACACCGGAGGCAAGTGGGTGATAGAAGAACCGCCCAAGAAAAAGCCTGCGAAGAAGCCTGTAGCCAAAAAGACGACGACCAAGAAGAAGCCTGCCAAGAAGCCTGCGACTAAAAAGCCTGCTGCAAAGAAAACGACAGCGAAGAAAAAACCGGCTGCTAAAAAGACAGCAGCTAAAAAGAAGCCCGCGGCGAAGAAGAAAACCGCGAAGGCTTAGTTCGGTCGGTTATTGGAGCTCGTAGCAGCCCATGTCAGGTGCTCCGCCTTGAGGTCTAGCTCGTCCTTCAATGTCGTTGGTGGTGCTGCTTGGTGCCGCAGCATCCACGCACACACTGCCGGGAAGGAGTATGTAAGGTTCGGCAGCCGCTGGATTGGTACACTGCAGAAACCCTCCCCAGATGTTGCCAAACTCATTGGCGACTTGCGGGTTGTCCAAGTCAACCCACTCGCTTGCGGAGCCAGCCGGGGTGGTGGACGTCGCGGTGCTGTTGGAAAAGTGCGAGTTCTGTGCACTGTTTATTAAACCAGCGAAGCCCGAGACCGCGTCTGTGCTGGAGTTCCCCCCGTCGCCAGCAGCTACGATACTGTTGTTAATTTCTAGTAGTTGCGGGGGGTCGTTGATTATCTCGATGCCGTGGGCGAGAGAAGATGCCTCCCCCCCAAGAACCGTTGAATGGGACAGAGTTACGTCGCATTCTCTTGCGCGTAGCCCAACCGATGACCCACCGCTGGAGTCTCCGCCTGCCAAGAAGGAATTCTCTATATCCAAGATGGTATTGGTAGTGTGAAAGTTAGCGTCACAGAATAGTCCATAGTTTGTAGATGTGGTGTCGCTTGCCTTCGCGTAGACTTGCTTCAACACAGCGTGGGTACCTCGTGCGAATTCTAATGCTCTAGATGAAGAGTAAGTCCCAGTGTGGTTGACGCGAACATCCGACAAAAGAGCGTCGGCCACATTTGAGTAGAAAACACCGTCGGCTACCATATTGGAATTGGCCGCGAAACGGAAAATGTCCACGTTTCGGAGCACAATGCTAGAGGCTACGTCGTGCGCTTCCAGGCCTCTGTTTGCCCGGATCATGGAATCCTCGATAGAAATCGTTCCGGTTCCGATGTCGTCGATGTCGAAACCTAAGACTTGATAGTCATCGCCGATACCGTCGACCATAAGACTACGGACTTCTATGTCCGCATCTGAACCATCGATGTTAAAGATCGTGGTCGTTCCCCCTTCAGTGTTTGGCGTCGTCACATTGATTGTGTCGAAGTCAATGTCGGAATTCTCGATCAAAAAGGCTGTTCGGGACGAGGATGTATCCTGTAACGCAAAGGGGGCCGAGACTGTGATGTTGGAAACAGAACCATTTGGGACAGATTCTAGTTCTAGGAGCTGCTGAGTGCCCCTTGTCCAACCAAGGTCTGAATCTTTGACAGAAACCAGGTGGTTCGGATCAGTGCCAGTGATTCGAATGGTTGGGTTGTCCTCGCCAGGCTCAAACGTGACTCCTTGTATGGTAAGCGCGCCGCTGGTGCCGTTGACATCAATTGGGTAAAAAGACCCGCCGCCGAAATCGTCTTCGGTGGCGCCGACGCTTACCGAACGAATGATTCCGCTTGAATCGTTGAGCTTTATCGTCGCATCTCCGTTGAAAGAGTGTTGGCCGCCACCAATTTCTACGCCGTCAATTAGTAGACCGGTTGCGTTGCTAAACGTCGCGCTATCGTCCGAACAGAAGCCATCTTCAATTGTTACTTTTGTCCTCGTTAAGGTCAGGTTGTTGGTTTGGTTCGCAACCAGGTTTTCTTCGCAACTCCGCAGCGTGAGGTTATCAACCAAGACATCGTCTGCTTGGTTGGACGGAGTGCCTTGGATTTGCAATGTCGCCTGATCAAGGAAGGTTTGGGCACCTGGCTCTTGCCTCCAACTGCCATCGGGGCATTCCTCCCAACCACCCGACACCGTAACCCCGTCATTGTTAAACGTAAGGATCGGTGAGATGTCAGCAAATCGAGAAGGCAGCTCGATGGCTCCGCTCATGTCAGCGCAGAGAACCCGCACCCAGTCGTTGGTGCTGAAACAGTTATGAGTTCCGAGACCTAGATGTCCGCACTCGGCAATTTTGTTTTCGGTACCATCACAGCTTATATTGTCGATCCAGAAGGCTCGAGGGAATGTTGGGTTCGTCCGGAAAGTTTGGTGGCTTACGTATGTGGAACCGATTTCACGGCATACGACTTCCGCGTCTTGGACGCCAAAGGAATCGGTGCACACACCGCGCCACTCGTCTTCATTGCCGAATTGCAAAATTCCACCGTCTTCGTTGATGTCATTGAATGCGATAGAGTCTTGGACGACAGCTCGAGTCGTCGAGGCAATGGCGATGATATCGCCTGTTCCCAATGCTGGATTGGATACCGCGGAGATAAAGTCGGTAGGCGAGCTTGGACTCGTTCCATCGCCAGTTCCTTGTGGGGAAACGAAAACAGTGGGAACAATGTCACGGATGCTGCCGTCGGCCATGGTAACGACGTTGGGCTCGCAGTTGCCGGCCACACAGATTTCCCTCGTGTTGCAAATACAAGAGTCTGTGCAGCTTCCGCCGTCGCAAAGGTCTCCGCGCCCGTCGCCGTCTGTGTCAGTCTGGTCGGCATTTGCAACGGAAGCGCAGTTGTCACAGGTATCGCCAACTCCGTCAGTGTCGGTGTCTATTTGGCTTGGGTTTGCCGTCACGACGCAGTTGTCGCAGAGGTCGCCGAACCCATCACTGTCGCCGTCGGCCTGATTGCTGTTTGGCGTAGCTTGACAGTTGTCGCAGACGTCGCCCCTGTTGTCGTTGTCGCCATCGGCCTGAGTGGGGTTGGAGGCGTTCACGCAGTTGTCACACGCGTCGCCCACGCCGTCGCCATCGGAATCGGCCTGGTCTACGTTCGCGACTGACGCACAGTTGTCGCACGCATCGCCAATACCGTCGCTGTCGCCGTCGAGCTGTGCCGCATTGGTAATCTGAGGGCAGTTGTCCGCGGGATCTAAAACGCCATCACCGTCAATGTCGTTTTCGCAGGCATTGCCTACGCCGTTGCCGTTGTCGTCTGACTGATCTGGGTTTGCCACCAGCGGGCAGTTGTCCGTCGTGTCCGGAACCCCGTCGCCGTCGTCGTCTGCGTCGCAGGAATCGCCCTGGCTGTCGTTATCTGTGTCGGTCTGGCTTTGGTTTGTCAGGTTGACACAGTTGTCACAGGCGTTGCCATGGGTGTCGCCATCGCTATTCGCTTGGTCGGCGTTTGCAACCAGTGGACAGTTGTCGCACGCGTCTCCAAAGCCGTCGGGGACGCCGTCAGAATCGAACTGGTCCGAGTTCGGCGCGCTTACACAGTTGTCGCAAACGTCACCTACGCCGTCGCCGTCGAGGTCTTCTTGGCCAGGATTCGGAATGGCAGAACAGTTGTCTGCTCCATCGGGAATAAGGTCTCCGTCGGTGTCTTCAGTGGGCTCTGGATCTTGGAAGGGATCAACAAAGTCCGAAGGAATACCTTGTTCGTTATTCGACGAAACGGCCGGGTTCAAAGGCTCTGGATCGAGATCGTTTGGCACACCGTCTCCATCCCAGTCGTCCGGATCAGCATTAGGGGGGATTCCAGTTGGAATGGAGAATTGTAGCTCTCGCTCTTCCAGCGGGCCGACGAAGACCAACTGAGAAATAACAGAAAAGTCTTCCTCTGTTCGTGCTCGAACAACGTACGCGCCGGGCGCTACCACGAACCGAGAAGAGTCGCTGGCTATGGAGTCCTCTATGAGGGCGCCGGTTTGGGCATTGTAAAGAGCAATAGAAATGTCGCTTAACTCGGGCCCTTCTTCAGCGAAGCTCACTACGACGGTCCCATCTTCATCACTCGCGCCGCCAAGGTCGAAGGTCACAGGACCTGTTGAGCCAGCAGAGACAACCGAGATATTGGGAACTGTACCCACGCTGCCATCGAGTACAAAGCGAACCGTGTGTTGTCCGGGAGGAACGTCAGCAAGTAAGAAGATGCCGGTGTTTGTCGGCTTCGAAACGATGCCGAACTCTGGGATGCTCACAAGTACCGATGTTAGGTCGACGTTGGAGCCAGATACGGATCCATAAACTGATCCAGCAAGAGCAAGTCTTGCTTCGAGTTGTGTGGTTTCTTCTCGGTTAATTCCGAACTGGATAGGTGTTGGAGCCAAACCGCTTAGGGCCGGATCGGTGCTTTCTATGGTGGCTTCCCATTGACCGGATGGAATTCCAGAGACAGTCACGAACCCCTCCGAGTTACACGTTCCCGCAAACGGACTGCCGTCGACGACAAGGCGACAGTTCTCAGCATCATTGCCGTCGGTCAGCAAAACTTTGACGATGAGCGTTCCTGTACGCGAGTTATCGACTCCGTCGGATCCACCGCAGGCAGCCAAAACGACCGCTGAAAAAAACGTCAGAAATGCGCGTACCCCTCGTCTCGAAGTGCTCATAGACCTTTAGTTTCCACTGACGGTGAACCAGGGTCAAGTTGTAAAAGTTAATTATTTCAGGTGGATATGCCCCGGGGTAAGTGGGCGCCTACCTTTGATTGGCATGATGGTGGGGCCGGCTTGGAGCTCCTTGAATTTCTTAGGGCTTTCCTCGTTCGTCAAAATTGAAGCCGAGGGCCAGACCAAATTCTCGAATGGTAGTCCCTTCTCTTACATCAAGCCCATCGCCGGCGCCGGCCACGGTAAGAGCCGCCTCCATAAACGCGCGAGAGATTTCTTCCCTGGAGGAGCCAGTCATCTCCCTTGCACTAGTCGCGGAGTCGATTGCAGATGCCAGGTCTTTTGGGGTAACCGACGAGTCCAGTACAAGCTCGCCGATGTCGTTTCGGTCGAACAGCTTTTCAGACACTTCACGCAAGGCTCGAAGTTCCATCGGGGCGAGGCGGCCATTGGTCCGACAAATGGTAATTAGCCCGCCAAGGAAAACACGGTAAACGTGTTGGCTAACGAACAGCTTACCCACTTTCCCAATTGTACATTGGTATAGATAATTTGGGTGAGCTTGGTGTGTGTTACTTTGCAGGAGTATGAGTGCAAAGGGAGAGGGCAGTCCAAGTCTGACGCTCATATATCTTGCGTACAACGAGGGTAAGAACCTCCGGAGCGTGCTAGAGGAGGGAATTACTTTTTGCCGAGAGAACCTCTCTGATTGGCAAATCGTTGTTGTAGATGATGGATCGACGGACGGGAGCAACCTAGTCGTGGAATCTGTTGCGGGCGAAGAACCTCGAGTGAGTTTGTGTCGACACCCTACGAACCGTGGGATGGGAGCCGGTATGTCTTCCGGTGTAAAGGCGGCTCAAAAAGACTATTTCGTTTTTTTGGCGGCCGATGGGCAAACCCCAGCTCAAAATCTCCTGCCCTTAATTCCACACCTAAAGACCGCAGATATCGTGTCCACCACATATCCGCGCAATGCACGAGACTTCGTTAGGACTGCGCTAAGCCGAGGTTTGCGAGCGTATATGCGATTGCGGCTTGGGATTCGGTTTCAACTAGAGGGGCTTTACCTGTTTCCCACGAAAGCGGGGAAGAGCATGGTTGGCAAGATTGAATCCGAGACTTTCTTTTTTAGCTTTGAACTAATAGACAGAGGTCTTCGGGAGGGGATGACTGTGGTTACGACAGAAATGCCTTATGAAGAGAGAAAAGAAGGGCAGTCCAAGGTAGCCAATGTGCGGCGAATTCTTCGGGTTGCCAAAGAAGTTAATAAGTATGCTGCGCGGAGAAGGACTACTTTTTAAGTCGGTATCCGGTTCGGAAAATCCAACCGACAATCGCGAGGCATACGAACAAGAAACCGACAATCGCAAGAAGGCTGATTTCTACCCCAACGTCTCCTTTGCCATAGAAACTCCATCGGAAACCGCTGATGAGATACACAACCGGATTAAAGAGTGTGGCTGTCCGCCAAAAATCAGGAAGCATGTCGATGGAGTAAAAAGCTCCGCCCAAGAAGGTCAGGGGGGTGAGTACCAAGGAAGGAATGACCTGCAGCTGTTCCCAACTCTGTGCCCAAATCCCGACGATAAATCCAAGAAGGCTAAAGGAAATCGCTGTGAGGACCAGAAAGCCAACCATCCAAATTGGGTGTTGGATCTCAATGGGGACAAGGACAGAGGCTGTCGCAAGGATGACAAAACCGAGGATGGTCGCTTTGGTAGCGGCGGCTCCAACGTACCCAATCACTATTTCAAATGCTGATATAGGCGCGGATAGGACTTCAAAGATCGCTCCAGTGAAACGGGGAAAGTAGATTCCGAATGACGCGTTACCAGTGCTCTCAGTTAAAAGGGCCAACATGATAAGGCCCGGGACAATGAACGACCCGTAGCTCACGCCACCTATCTCATTCATACGGGAACCAATCGCAGAGCCAAATACGACAAAGTAGAGAGTCGTAGATATGACCGGCGCAAATAAACTTTGCCAAACTGTACGGAACGCGCGAGCCATCTCAAAACGGTAGATGGCCCAAACTCCGTGACGATTGAAACGAGAGACGCCACTCATACGTTCACTCCATTGCTGACCAAGCCAACGAAAATTTCTTCGAGGGTGCTTTGCCGAGTTTGGATGTCGGAGAAAGGAACGCCGGAGTCTGCAATCTGTTTGAGAAGATCCGGGACCTGGGCGTTTTCTTTTTTGGCGTCGAAAGTATAAATCAACTTGGTCTCGTCGCCCTCCTGGCGGATTTCCAGCGGCCAATCAGAAAGGGAGTCTGGTGCTTTTGTCATTGAAGAATCCACAGTCAGGCAGAGCTGCTTTTGGCCAAGTTTCTTCATTAGAGTGTCTTTCTTCTCGGTAAGAAGAATCGTTCCCTCTCTTATTATGCCGATGCGGTCGGCCATCTCCTCCGCTTCCTCGATATAGTGTGTCGTTAGAATAATTGTCACCCCCTTTTCTTTCAGGGAGCGAACCACGTCCCACATTTCCTTTCTTAGGGAGACGTCAACGCCGGCGGTTGGTTCGTCCAGGAACAGAATCGCGGGTTCGTGCGCGAGCGCTTTGGCTATGAGTACACGTCGCTTCATGCCCCCTGAGAGGTTCATGATTTTTTCATCGCGTTTGTCCCAGAGGGATACGTCGCGAAGCACTTGTTCGATGTAATTGGGGTCAGGTTTTTTGCCAAAGAGGCCACGGCTAAAACGCACCGTTGCGTAGACGGTCTCGAATGCCTCAGTCGTCAATTCTTGTGGAACAAGACCTATTTGGTCGCGAGCAAGGCGGTAGTGAGTTTGTATGTCGTGGCCTGATACAGAAACCGTCCCGTTCGTCGGGGTGACGATGCCGCAGACAATATTGATGAGTGTGGTCTTTCCGGCTCCGTTGGGACCTAGGAGCGCAAATATTTCACCCTCTTCGATCTCTAGATTGATTTCAGCAAGAGCGGTGAAGCCGGACTGATAGGTTTTCGTCAGACCTTGAACCGAGATGGCCGCACTCATGGGACGGCTGCGTATCACGAGCAAGGCCCTAGGGGATTGCCGGCCTGGGACTTTAACCGCCAAATGAGGTAAATTAGGCCATTTTTCTGTTCTTAAGTGCCTAGAAATACTGAAACCGTTAGGCGTGGATGTAGGTGCATTCCTTGCATCTTTTAGCCCTGTGCGCGGTTTGCGAAATGTAGTGCTTTGCGGTGTTTGGACCGTTTTAGCGCTTACCTTTCAGGCCGGGTCTGTTTTCGCGGCCGAGAGTCCCCGGGTCGCCTTACTTGAAATTGATGGGCGTGGCCAGGAAGTCCTTCAAGATACGCTTTTCGACATCCTGGAAGAAGAAGCTGAGATCGTATCTGGCTATGAGCGAACCGCTTTTAGGGAGGAACGCGAGCTATTAAATCCGGGCAATATCGCAGCTGTTTGTTCCATTCTTCGCTGTGACTCTGTAGTTGACGGGACTCTGGACAAGGAGAGGCGTGGCTACATTTTCGTCGTTCGCCTTCGTGATGGGTACACAGGGGAGCTTGTCAGCAGATTCGCTATGCGACTTCGCTATCCAAGACTAACACCAAGAATCAAAGACGGCCTCAGACGACGTCTCTTAAATGCTCTATCCGCGATTCCGAAACGCCGGCCAATGCGGCGAGAATCGCGGAGGCCAGAGCCCATGCCGTTCGAGCGGCGGTCTGAGCCAGTTCGTCGAGAACCGGAGCCTCGGCCGGTAGAGATCCGGCAAGACCCCATTGTGCCAGCGCAGACTGTTTTCGAACCCGCACTGGCCACAAGGAAAAAATCTCCTTACGGCTTTGGGTTGAACCTTCAATTGTCGGTCCTCGCACCATTAGATTCAGGGCGAATTGTAAAGGACAGGCCGCAGTATCGTGGCGCCGTTTTGCTCTTTTTACGTAGAGCTTTTGGAGAAAAATGGGGTGTGTCTGGTCGCGCACGTTTCCTTTTTTCACAGTTTCGTACTGTCGATCAGAGTACTACCGTCACGCGTGAGCGACAGCAATTTGACGCTATGGTCGGGCTGTATGGTCGCCTCGGATCTGCCTTGAGATTGGTGGCTGGCGCCGGCTACACAATTTCCGCATCTCAGTCCGCTATCGCATCTGGGATTCTAGATTTTGGCAACGCAACGGGCCCCTTCGGGGAAATTGGCATTCATCTAACTCCAGTGTCTTGGTTGGCGTTTCGGAATTTTAATATTTTCCAATATCCCCGAATCGTGACTGCTAACGGGGCAGAATTCGCTCCATCCATGCGGAGTATTTTTCGCTTGGAGATTATCCCGGTGTCCTACGTAGGGATTTTTGCTGATTTCCACATCGCTCTCGTCGACGCTCAGGCGAGCTATGCGACGGTTGGCGGGATTCAACTACGCTTCTAGATTTCGTAGGTCGGTGTGTTCCAGCCAACCTAGGCACTCTCTTGCGTTGCCGCGAAAGAGAATGCGTCTGCCCTTCTTTTCTAAGGCGTGCTGATAGGATTTGTCGTAGTAGTTGGTCAAAAGGGTTTTGATCCAGGGGAGGTGGCGGTCTACGTCGGTAGAGCGCGTGGAGAATGCGTCCTCAATACTTGCTTTCACTGCACTTGCTCGTTGATCGCCCAAGCGTCGGGAAATCCGCTCGACGCTTGTGACCAGGGTTTCAGTTAGTTCTTTGATGCTGGTCCCTGATTCAAGAACGCTCAGCACATAGCCTTCGTAGATTCGGATGGCTCTTTCCTGGAGGGGACTTTCAAGGAAAATAGACGGCGCTTTGGCCATAGCTTCATAGAACACCTCAGGGACGTGGCGGATGCCGATCATTCGCGCTTCATCTTCGACTAGAACCCTTCCATCTATATTGGAAAGTTCAATGGCGAGTCGGTTTTCGAATGAAATCTGAGACGGTTGAGGGCGGTCTGTTCGTTTGCCAAACGCGCTGCCTCGGTGAGCGGCTGCCTCTTCAAGATCTAAGAAGTTCGAGTGTTCCTGAAATACTTCGGTCTTTCCGCTTCCGGTCCAGCCAGAGACAATGAGAAGGGGAGGCGGGCTTTCTAGACGGGAGAGTGCGACACGCCTAATTGCGCGGAAACCGCCTTCCACCCGCTCGACTTGTCCCCCAGCATTCGAAATCCAATCGGTTGCAATCTGTGACCGAAGTCCGCCGCGCCAACAAAACAAGGGCGTTCTGTCTTGTGCCCCGATAACCCGCAACCAGTTATTGACCAATGAGTTCTTGATTGGCTCAACCAGTTTATGGCCTAAGGTGATTGCAGCTTTGTTTCCTTCATTTTGATAGCTACACCCTACGAGGTGACGATGTTCATCGTCGAGGATAGGAATGTTCTGGGTACTGGGAAGATCGCCCTTGCCAAATTCTTTGGGCGAACGAACATCAATCCCTACTTTGTTTTGCGCGAGTAGCGCAAACGCAGTCTCAGGGGGGAGTAGTGTCGAATTCGTGGCCATTTCAAGCAGACAAGACTCTAGCAGGTGTCCTCTCATTCTTGGCTAGGAACGACTTGTCACCTTAGGCGGGAATCAGAGGTTCAAATTTCCCTCAAAACTGTTCGGTAACAGTGGGTTACGGTTTTGCTGAAGTGACCTCCTTGGCGAGTTGGACAAACCGCACCCACCGAGCTACATCTCCACGCCTATGATGCTTCCAAAGACGTTCGTTTCAGTAGTTCTTGTGGCTTTTTGTATTAGTTGCGGTGGTTCCGCTCAACAGCCCCCTAAAACAAGAAACGATGAGTCATCAGCAAAAATCGATAGGTCATCGACGAAAAACGATAAGCCATCGGCAAAAATCGATAAGTCGACTTTTGATGATTCGGTGCGCCCGCAAGATGACTTTTACCGGTACGTAAATGGCACCTGGTTGAAAGAGACGAAGATGCCGGGCGATCGTTCAGATTATGGTGCGTTTTCCATTGTCGGAGATACAGCGGAAGCACAGCTTCGAGCGATCCTTGACGAGTTGCGAACCAAGGAAGGGCTCGCGCAAGGATCCACTGAACAGAAGGTGAGCGACTACTACGCCTCGCTACTCGACGCATCGAACCGGGACGACGTTGACCTCACTTACCTAAAACCTGAAATGGCAATGATCGACGGTATCAAGAGTAAGGCAGACTTCTACGAAGTCGCTGCCGCGCTGCAGATCATCGGCGTAAAAGCCCCTCTTGGGTATGGCATTGAGAGCGATCTAAAAGATCCAAACAGGTATGGCTTTTACCTCGGGCAAGCCGGGCTCACTCTTCCTGATCGTGACTACTATTTAAAAGATACAGAGCGATATAAAAAGGCGCGCAAACTGTTGGTGACCTATGCAGACACCTTGATGGGCTTTGCCAAGAGCGGCTCCCCTGGGAAGGACATCCTTTCATTTGAGACTAAATTGGCGAAAGTGTCCTGGCCCAAAGAGGAACTCCGAAAACCGGAAAAACAATACAACCCGAAGACCCGAAAACAACTAGGGAAACAATTTCCGAAGGTTGCATGGGACAAGTTTTTAGGCGCCACAGACGTTCCGAAACGAGAAACCTATATCGTAACGCAACCCTCTTACGTTAAAGCATTGGGCGGAATTATCGCTAAGGCCAAGCTGAGAACACTGAAGGCTTATCTCAAGTTTCAGACACTCGCCCGTTTTGCCAGTGTCCTAGGCAAACCTGCATTCGAGGCAAGGTTTGCGTTTGCCCGCAAAGGGCTGCGAGGCGTGAAAGAACCTCGGCCAGCTTGGAAACGGGCCGTTTCAAGAGTAAATGGCTCGATTGGAGAGCTTGTTGGGCAAATCTACGTCAAACGCCACTTCGGCGGCGACGCGAAACCACGGATGCAAAAATTGGTGAAGGGGCTAACCTCTGCTTACGGAACCTCCATAAAAAAGCTCGATTGGATGAGTGAAGCCACCAAGAAGCAGGCTTTAGTCAAACTAAGCACTTTTGCCCCCAAAATTGGTTATCCAGACAAATGGATCGACTTCTCTGAACTCTCATTGAAGAGAAATGCTGTCCTTGCTGAAAAGAGTATCAGTTTGTTCTGGCACCGGCGTGATGCGAGACGCATAGACACGCCCGTTGACAAGTCCGAATGGGGGATGCCTCCGCAAACGGTGAACGCGTACTACAACCCGCTTTGGAACGAAATCGTATTTCCAGCGGCTATTTTGCAACCACCTTTCTTCGACCTGTCGGGGGATGATGCGGTGAACTACGGCGCTATCGGCGCGGTAATTGGTCATGAAATCGGCCATGGTTTTGACGACCAAGGCAGAAAGTTTGACAGTCAAGGACGGCTTCGAGATTGGTGGACAGACGCGGACGCCAAAGAATTTGAACGACGGAAGAATCAATTGGCTAAGCAGTATGACAGTTTCAAGGTCATCGACAACCAAACCATCAACGGGCAATTTACCTCCGGGGAAAACATCGGGGATCTGGGCGGGCTGAGTATCGCCTACAAAGCCTACCGAAATTCACTGGGTGGAAAAGAAGCGCCCATCATTGATGGAATGACGGGCGATCAACGTTTCTTCGTCGGTTGGGCCAAAGTTTGGGCTCGGCTTTACACGGATGAGGAGCTCAAGCAGCGCTTGGTTGTCGATCCGCACTCCCCAAGCGAAGCTCGTGTAAACGTCGTGGTGCGGAACATCCCAGCGTTTCACAAGGCGTTCGACGTCAAGAAGGGCGACAAACTCTACTTGGCCCCTGAGAACCAAGTGAAAATTTGGTGATGAGCTGGCTACGGCAGGACGAATACGAACTGGTCAGAGTCAACGAATGATTCGGCAGCCAAGCTACCCTCGAAAACCATTTGTACATCGCCGCTCACTTCGATTTCGAACGAGCCTGCTGCACGTCCATCGAAATTGCGGACCCACACTCTGTACTCTCCTCGAGGAGCCGTCTCGGAGAAAACGACATTCTCCACATGAGTAGAATCCGTTCCGCAGGAAGAGATGCACTGATCGACATCTAAAAAGCCACCGTCGGCCTCTCGGTTTCCAAAGAAGATTTCGTTTCCGAGTGGGGTCAAAACGTGGAGGTCAAAATCGCTGTCTGTTGGAAATGCTAGAGATACCCGCAGATCACCATCACCAACGCAGATTTCCCGGAAACAAACACTGTTCGGGTCGCATTCGTCGGAAGTAGAACAGGTTTCTCCAACCTGAGAAATTTCAACGGGACCGTCGCTGGCACAACCTGGAGCACCAAGGAACAAAATGGAGACTAGGAAAACGCGTGTGTTCATAGTCGGGGGTTGGTGCAATTAAAGTTCCGACCTTCGCACACCTGTAAGTCATTGAAACGCTTGACCCTACAGAAGGACTGGTAATTAATGTCCTCACCTCTACTGTGACTGTCGGCGTGGGGACTCGGCTCCCCAAGGCGACTTAGAAGTTGAGGTCACGGCAGGACGGCGCTTCTTCCCGATTTACCGGAGGCACTTGTGTCTCTGGAATGATGTCGGTGCCGTTGATTTCAATCTCGTTGAGTCCGACGTTTGTACCGCCGAAGAACGTTGAGCAAGAACCTGGATTGAAAACAATGCCGACCCATTTTACCGCGGGCACGCCAGTTAACAAGTAAAGTTTGTTGGGTGGCTCAGAAGTGAATGCGTTCGCGACCTGGGTCCAGCCCGTAATATCTCCATTGGAGGGACCCATTAGAGGAGGATCGTCTAGGTCTGTGTGGTAGAGCCAGTAGGTCGAGTCGCAGTCTGCGGGCATAACGACACGGATAGACTCTACGTTTGCGCCGTCTTGTGCCTTCACTGGAATTCGTAGCTGTCGAGTAGCACCAGTAAATCCGGTTACCTCCGCACGCATTCCGGAACTACGGTCTCCGTCGGTCACCGATGCGAGGGTCCCCTGGTAGACCGACAGTCGGTGCAGCTCAGCTTGTTGCCCCAATGCCTGGTTTTCAACTTCAAGGAGTAGGGGCTCATCCTCAGGATCTGGGGGTACGTATCCTCTTTGGGTGACCACGATGTTTATCGGGTTGGAGGATAAGTTGCCAGCCTGGGCGAAAAGGCTAATGTCATTGTCGACACCAAAGCTGTCGGCGCTGCCGTCATCGGTGAGGAGAGCAACATCCAAGCAAAACTCACCGTCTGGACCAATTGTTTCGGCTCGCTGACCTGCTCGTGGGCTTGAGAAGACAATAGTCGCTCCGGCAGGGCCGGTACCGCGTATCACAACGGTGTCCCATCTGGTTTCCACTGTGTAGTCCTGAATGCTTATTACCGGGCGCTCTTCTGGGTCTCCATCTTCGCGACTGGTCTGCCCAGGAGCTTTCGGTTCGTCGTCCTTGAATCCAATATCCGGGGCCTCTGCTGAGCATGAGACGACCGTTAAGATCAAAATTGTATGCACCAAGCTCTTCATCCTGCTCTTCTACAGTGCGATTTTCGTTCCGTACGGGGAGGGGCTCTTGCGACGCCATAACCGTCTGAAAACAAAGTTCTTTCAAGCCGGTTGAACCGGCGGTTCCAATAGCCATGTCACCGAATTTGAAACAGTCGCTAACTGAGGGAGAAAATGAAAAAAGGCGGCGGAGCTAGGGCTCCGCCGCCTTGGTATTTGTTTGTCGGCTTTAACGCCTAGTTATCATTATCGTCGCCGCCTGTTGGAGCAGGAACGGGTGCTGGGCCAGGATTCGGGAATGGGATCGGTGCTGGAATGGGTCCTGGCTCAATAATGGGGCCGCCACCACCGTTGGGGCATTCAAACCCACAAGTGTCGTTGACCCGGTTTACACAGGCGTTGTCGAAGCTGCTCTCGCAACAGAAAGGATCTGCTGCACAGATTTTTTCAACACAGGTCTGGCCGCCTTCTAGGTCTGCTTCGAACTCAGGGCTCTTACAGCCTTTCTTTGGCTTTGGTGCTTGGTCAACCTCGCAGATGTCTGGTTGACACTCTCCGATTAGGCACTGGGCTTCAAAGCCCTGGTCGCCTTCGCAACAGTCGCCTCGTTCGATACACTGGCTGTCGCATTGGCATTCGGCCGTATCGTCGATTACTTCACAACGACCTACACAGGATGTCGCTCGGTCGATTTTCTCGGAAAGAGCTACGAATTCCGTGGTGATTTCACAGGTAGTTGGGTGGAGTCTGGTTGCAAACGGGGTTTGACCAGGCTTCTGTTGCATCGTCATTGGGAACTCAAAGACTTCCCGTTTACGAGCGGCGTCGCGACCAGCTTCGATAACAAGCATGTAGTCTTCAACAAGACCGTCTCGGAGAGCAATTGCCACTGCTTCGTTTTCGGTTTTCGGTGCTTCGTCTGCTTGGGTAAGCAGGCCAGCATCTACTAGGATTTGCTTCCAAACCGCTTGAAGCTCAAATCGCTCCGTGTTTGGTGTAGCGGCACGAATCGCGTTGGCGACATCATTCGCTGCAGTCAATCGACCCTGGCAAGCCTGGGTAAATGCCTGCGACTTTTGCTGATGATTGTCGTCAGGATTGAGGAAGTTGTTCAAGAGCTCCTGAGCTGGAGTCTGGTCTTGCTCAACTGCACCACCATCTTTGAGAGAGTTAATAAACGCAGCGCGGATTTCATTAGCGGTGCGATTTTCTGGCGCCAAGTTTGGCACTTTGCGAAGGAGCTCACAACGGTCCGTTGAGATTGCTCGCGTTAGGTCGACGGCAAGTACGTCGTCGACGAACTCATTGTCAACAATGCCCGCTTGCTGGAGCTTTTGGATAAAGTCCACGTCAGCTTCACCACGGGTGATGAAA
Source organism: uncultured Kofleriaceae bacterium (assembly GCA_964410875.1). Classification (GTDB taxonomy): domain Bacteria; phylum Myxococcota_A; class Polyangia; order Haliangiales; family Haliangiaceae; genus CAYPIX01. The sequence goes on along the minus strand of CAYPIX010000034.1, from coordinate 2,094 downwards.
GGAAGAGCAAAGTGGGTGTCTCTCGCGATACGGGTGTTGCCACTGAATACACCATAATTGCCGGTGTCCAGAACAGTGTCGTAGTTGTCGGCAGAGAAGTTCAGAGAGCCGAATCCTATTGGAAGAACAGGGCCGCCAAGTGGTGCGAAAGTAACGCCACCGGTTTGGTCAACTTCTCCCTGACGAGCAAGTCGGCCTTGGCTCGATGCGTTGTCGAGGTTGACCTCGGTTACACAGAAGAGCGGCTCGAGGAGCTTTTGGGTTGGGTTGAGCTCTTGGTTTCCGGTGAGGATTGAGTCGAACGCCTTAGGAAGGCTTTCGGTGTTGTCCTTTAAGAATTCAATTCGTGTTTCGTTCCAGATTCGGTTTCCGTTTCGAGTAATCGACTCCATTTCGATGCCGTTACTGGGGTTGCCAAGTCTTTCGGCATTTGCAGAGATGAGAGCCGCAGCGCCTTTGGTTGTGGTGTCTCCTTCCCAGTGAAGCCAAGGAGCAGCGAGTTCCTTCATGACCAAACCGCCGCCAGAGTGACAAGCGCCGCATTTGCGGTTCGTTCTTCCAGAACCGTTTTCTGGAGGGTTAGCAACGAACATTTGCGAATGGCCGAAGTAGGAAAGCTTCCCGTTTTGGTCCAGTCGGTCGTAATAGTTGAAAACACCAGCTGTCTCATCAAGGGCCATGATTTCAAGGAAACCGTCGCCGAAGCTACCGTCACTTGAGAACAGGATGTTTCCACGATCTTCGCCGCAGTCAATTGCGGTTACTGTGCGAAAGCCACCGCTGGTTTGTACATCTCGATCCAAAATCTGGTGGGATTCCGTAACGATCATGGTTCGAAGAGAGTCGAGGTTACAGTCGGACTTCCCTGCTTCTACTGCGACTTTGAGTTCATCGAGGATTCCCTGCAGAGTCGTTGGACAAGAAGACGCATCGTCCGCAAGAAGTTTTGCGATTGGATCATCAAGGTGTCCAAAGATGGCACCGTCGATATCAGTTCCGGTACGGTTGTTCGCTTCGCATTTTGATGCGCCGCCCGGTTCCTGTAGCGGGTCGGTGAAGTCGGCCTTACCACTTGGAACCGGAGTTGTAGGGGTTCCGTTCTCGGCGGTGTTAGGCGTCGTTGAGCAGGACGCTAGGAGAGCACCTGCAAGTAGAGCGTTAGTAAATCGTGAAAAGCTGGGCATAGTGTTAGCCGCACTGTTCAATCTGTATGCCACTTGGTCTGATCTAGGCAGTCCACTTAGGATAACGGCCTCCTAGGAGACTCAAGGTGGCTTTCTGTGGGGCGCGGGGCGACCGGAAAAACAACTCCCTTTTGAAAAAGAGGAAACCCTCGTAGCCAGCAACTTTTTCCAGTTGCAACTTCATTTCGCAACCGAAGATAGGGACTGTTAAGCGAGTCGGAGTTTGGGTGGTTTTCGATCGGTCGGAGATTGCGAACTAGCGTTTTTGGCGAGAGCCCGCCAGTGCGCTTTGGAACCCAGGGCAATGAGCGTCGCAAACATTCCGTAGTAAGCGCGGAAGCCGTAGAGGTACCTGGGAGGGATGCGAAGCTTCTTTGCCTCTGGGTGGCTCAAAACCAGAAGCTCCATATCCTCGGTCAAGGATCCCGCATCAAATTGAGATTTCTCATCGGTAAGAAGAACGGAAAGAAGCCTCTCTCCTAGTAGATTGCGGGCCCAGTCGAAGTCAAATTCGTCTTCCTTTTTCACGATTCCAAGAGCCAAGAACGACTCTTTAAATAGTTCTCGGTCGCTTTCGACAAAGGAACGAACAATGCCTGACCAACCCCAGTCATTTTTCTCCCAATAACGGGTGCTGCCAAAATCAAGAAAGGTCACAGACCCATCTCGGAATAGGAAATTGCCGGGGTGTAAGTCGGTATTAAACGCCGAGTGCCCAAAAATGGAACCCGCGACGAAACGGAATACCGCGCGTCCCGCCAGATCGCGTTGTTCTTGTGTCGCGGTACTCTTAAAGGTCTCCAGGTCCATTCCATAGGCTCGCTCTGTTACCAGCATAGTTTTTGTACTGATTTCTTGAAAAACGCGTGGAACGCGGATCTCTGGGTCGTCGCGGTAAATTTCATAGAAA